>JACCYK010000401.1 GCA_013696525.1 Chloroflexia bacterium | reverse complement strand
TCGATGATGACCGCGGTGCCGCTGGTCCCGGCTTGGACCAGTTGTTGCCCGTCCGGGCTGAAGTCGACGGCCAGGATGCCCGAGCCTTCGCCGACAATCGACTCGTCGATGGGGGCTCCTGTCAGCGTATCCCAGAAGACGACCAAGCCGTTTTCGCCGGACGCGGCAAACCGAGTGCCGTCGGGGCTGAAGGCGATGCCCCAGGTGTAGAGGTTGTTGCCCGCGGATCCCGGCTCCACGATCATGGCGCCAGTCGCGACGTCCCACATCGCCACCCCGGTCTCGGTGGCGGCGAGCACCAGCGCGCCATCCGGACTGAAGGCGACCTTGCGGACAAGCGCTTCGTAGCCGGCGAGCGGCGCCGGCACCGGGTCGGCGGCGGTCAAGTCCCAGAGGACGGCGCCGGTGTCGGTGCCAGCGGCCAGCCAGCGCTGGTCCGGGCTGAAGGCGACGCCCCAGAGCGGGTCGGTGTGCTCGGGCACTTGCTGGGCCGCCGGTTCGCCGGCGGCGACATCCCAGAGCAACAGGGCGCCGCCGTCATCCGCCGTGGCCAGCAACTCGCCATCGGGGCTGAACGCCACGCCATGGATGCTGAATTGATGGCCGACCAAGGTCTCGCTGAGCGCGGTGTCGAGCGTCAGGTCCCAGAGGATCAGCCGGCCATCTTCCGCCGCCGATACTAAGAGCAAGCTATCCGGGCTGAAGGCGACGCGGGTCACGGCCGCATCATGGCCCCGCAGCGGCTCCCGCCAGAGCTCTCGGGTGGCTAGATCCCAGATCGCCACCGACCCGTCCGAAGACGCCGAGGCCAGCACCGAGCCTTCCGGGCTGAAGACCACGCTTTGGACAATAGCCTCGTGTCCATCCATCGGCTCGCCGCTTTGGGTGCCGGTCGCAACCTCCCAAATCGAGACTGAACCGTCACCGCTTCCCGTCGCCAGCAACTCCCCATCCGGGCTGAAGGCGATCGTCCAGGGGATACCAAGCTCACCGAGCGAGAACGCTCCGACTTGTTCGCGCGACGCGACGTCCCAGAGCACAACCGTGTTGTCGTCCGTCGCCGAGGCCAGCAGCTCGCCATCTGGGCTAAACGTCACCGCGGCCACGTCTCCCTCGTGCCCGCGCAACACCTCGCCTGCCTGCGCCCGGGTGGCCACATCCCACAGGTACACTCCGTCACCGCCGGTCGCGGCAACCAGCGCCCCATCCGGGCTGAAGGCGACCGCGAGCGGCACCATATTGGGGAGCAGCGGTTCGGGGGTGGGGGTCGAGCTCGTCAAATCCCAGAGGAGGGCGCCAAAATCCCCGCCCGACACAAGCATCGTGCCGTCGGGACTGAACGCCAGCCCGCCGACCGCGCCCAGGGGGTCGTCAAGCAGCGGCGGCCCGATCGGATTGAGGCTGGCGGTGTCCCATACCTGAATCTTGCCGTCCGCCCCGGCGGTGGCAACCCGTGACCCGTCCGGGCTGAACGCCAACCCGAGGATATGGCGATCATGGGCGGGAAGCACGGCCATCACATCCGGGTTCGCCGCCAGCGTGTTGACCAGGCTGCCCCGGGTCTCGGTGGATTCCGGGTCCAGCCGGATCGACTCCAAACTGAGGAGCAGGGCCAAATCGGCGTTCGGCGCGTTCCGGGCTTGGGCCGCGAGCTGTCGCGAACGGGCGATCCGCTCCTGCGCCAGCGCATCGTCGCGGGCCAGCGCCGCCGCCGTCGATTGGGCAATCGCGTTATCACGCTCGGTATCAGCGATCCCCCGCTGCGCCTCCGCCGCCTCGCGGGCGGCCTCGGCCGTGGAGCGGGCGACATTGGCGCTGAAGGACGACTCCTGGGCGTTGTTGCGCTGGGCCGCCGCCACCGTGCCCTGCGCCTCGGCGGTCGCCCGCGCCGCCAGCGCCACTGCCGCCTCGGTGTCAGCCCGCCGGGTCTCGGCCTCGGCGGCCCGCCACTGGAGCCCGGCGGTCCCGGCCAGGAGGAGGGCGATCAACGAGAAGACGGCCAAGCCCGCCACGATCCGGCGGCGCAGGCGCTCTTGGCCCGCTCGCCGTTCATCCGCCGCCGCTAGCTCTCGTTCCCGCAAGGTGACGCTGGCCACGAGGAAGCCGCGCTCTTGCTCGTTGAGCAACTCGGGATGCCTGGCGGCAAGGGCTTGGGCCTCGGCCAGCCGTGCTCCCCGGTAGAGCACGTCCGGATCGCGGCCGAGCCGCTCCCACTCCTGGGTCGCTTCGGCCAGCCGGTTGTGGACTAGGAACCCTTCGCGGTCTTCGTCGAGCCAGCCCCGCAAGCGCGGCCAGGCCCGGATCAGCGCCTCGTGAGCGACATCGACCTGGGCCGTGCCGGGGGCGGCGCCGGCGGCCGCGTCCTGCCCAGCGGTCAGCAAGCGGGCGGCGACGAGCTGGTCGATGACCCGCTCCACCGTCTCCCGCTCCTCCGGCCGGTTCACCAGCTCGCCCACCTCGGCCCGGCGCCGGGTATCCTCGGTTTGCTCCCCCGGTTGTGTTAAGCGCATCAGGATCCGGCGGGCGACGGCTTGCTCGTCCGGGGCCAGGTTCTCGAAGATGGTGTCGGCCCGGTTCGCGATCGCCCGGCCGACGCCGCCGCTCTCCCGGTAGCCGGCGAGGATCAGCATCGTGCCTTGCCGCCGCTCCCAGACTTCGAGCAACGCATGTTCGAGCAACGGCAACGCGCCCGGCTCCCGCCCGACGTCACCGACGATCGTTTCGACGAGGCCCGGCTCGAAGGTGAGACCCACCCGGCGGGCCGGCTCGACGATAACCGCCCGCAGGCCGCGCTCATCGAGCGGGCCGACCAGCGCCTGGTGCGCCGACATCAACGCCGCCAGCTCGGGGTAGGCGGCGCAGCGGGGATAGAAGTCAGCCCGTAACGTCAGAATGACGAGGCAGCGGCCATCAAGCACGGTTGCCGCGTGCAGCAGATTGTCGAGGAACGCCGTCCGCTCCTCCTCATCGTGGCAAAGAGTGAAGATTTCCTCGAACTGGTCGATCACCAGGACCAGCCGGCTCGTCGCCAGCCGGCCGTCGAGCAGCAGCGTCGCCGCCAGGTCGAGCGTGCGCGGGCTCTCCCGCAGCTCGTCCAGCGTCCTGCCCATCGGCCGTTCGGGGTCGAGCCGGGCCAGTTGGGCCGCCAGCGCATCGAGCGGCCTGGCGCCCGACTTGAACACGCGCACCGGCCAATCATGGCTGCCTGGCAGGCTGCCGTTGCGCAGTGCCGGCAGCAGGCCGGCCCGGACCAGGGACGACTTGCCGCTGCCGGACGGCCCAACCACGGCGAGGAACCGCGATGTTTTCAGCTTTTCGAGCAGGCGTTGGACGTCGGCCTCGCGACCAAAAAAGAACTCCGCGTGTTCTTCATCGAAGACCTGCAAGCCACGATACGGCGAGACCGTATCATCCGCCTCGACCACCGCGGTCGGCCCCAACGGGATCCCGGCGATCGCATTGACGAGGGGTTGGAAGCGGGCCGTGTCTTCATAGCCGGTGCGGAGATCGACCCAGGTCCGCATGTTGAGGAAGGCGGGGAGCGCGGTCGCGTCAAACGGTTCGGGGACGCCGGGCAGCAGGACGAGAAAGAGCCGGAAATCGGGGTCCTTGACCGCCCGGTCCTGGGCAACCTCGAGTTCGGCCTTCTGCCAGGCGCCGGGCCCGTGCGGGCCGTAGAAGACGGCGCAGGCGCCCGCCGCCCGCAGGCCGGCCTCGATTCCATCCTGGAAACTCTTGCCCGCCGCCAGGTGCCATTTGTCAAGCCAGGGCTCGATTCCGAGCTGCCGCAGCTTCTCGCCGATCCGCTCAACCGCGGGCTTATCTTTGCAGTTGTGCGACAAGAAGACATCGTAGCGCGGGTCGCTCATCGCCCCACCAACTCCATCCAACGTTCAGTTTCCGCTTCGTCCGCCGCCGAATGATAGTTAACAAAGCCGGTTCCGGCAAGGGTCGGCGCCGTGGTCACGCGATCGCGGCTTGGCCTCCCCGGTTGGTCAGCGGCCGATCCAACCAGCGTCCCGGACATCGTGGAGGAAGGCGCGGTGGCTGAGGAGGAAGGCGAGCACCACCGGGCCGATGGCGATCAGGATGCCGGCCATCAGCACCGGCCAATCGCCGCGGTCGAGCTGCTGCAGCATCGTCAGGCCGAGCGTGACCGTCATGTTGGCGGTCGAGCGGAGGTAGAGCGCCGGCTCGATGAAACTGCTCCAGTGATGGGCAAAGGTCAGCACCGCCACCGCGATGATCGTCGGCCGCGCCAGCGGCATCGCGATCCCGCCCCAAATCCGGAAGGCGGAGGCGCCATCGAGCCGCGCCGCCTCGTAGATACCGTCCGGGATCCGGGCAAAGCTCCAGAGAAAGATCAACACGTTGAACGGCGAGGTGGCGATCAGGGCATCGAGGGTCAAGGCCCAGAGGTTGTCGATCAGCCCCAGCTCCCGAATCAAGATGAAGCGCGGCAGCCAGATCGCGGTCAGCGGCAGCATCGCCACCGCGATCGCGAGGACGACGATCCGGGTCCGCCACCGGCCCGGCAGTTGGGCCAGGGCAAACCCGGCCCACGAGGCAACCAGGATCGTCACCGGCACCGTCACCGCGACGACAAAGGCCGAGTTGGCGAGAAAGCGGGCGAAATCGACGACCTCGAACACCCGACCCAGATTCTCGGTCGCGGGCGGCCAGGGAACCGGCAGCAGATCGCCGCCCAGGGGCTGCCCAGTTGGCCGCAAGGCGAGCGCGATCACCCACCAGACCGGGAGGACGAAGGGCAACGCGACCAGGCAATAGAGGACGTAGCGGACGGCGTCGGTAAGCGAGCCGTGGCGAGTCAACCTAATCATCCCCGTCAACCGAAACGCTCCAGCGTTGGACCATTCGGAATTGCACCCAGATCGCGAGCGCGGTTAAGCCGTACAGGGCCCAGGTCATGGCCGAGGCATAGCCGAACCGGAGATACTCGAAGGCGGTCTCATAGATGTAATTAGGAAGGAAGAACCCGCCTTCACGCATGCCGGTGCTGGGCTCGAAGATCAGCCCCGGCACCGCGGTCGCTTTCAGGCTGGCCGCCGTGTCCCGTGCCAGCAGCACCAGCAGCACCGGCGCGATGACCGGCAGGGTGATCCGCCAGAAGGTCTGCTTGGCCGTACTGCCATCGACCGCGGCCTGGTCGAGCAAGGCGCGCGGCACGCCGGCCAGCGCGGCCAAGCAGATGATGAATCCCTCGCCCAACTGCCAGAACAGCATGAGCACGATCGCGACCCGCGAGCTCCATTCGCCAGTCAGCCACAACGGCCCGGGAAGGCCGAACAATCCCAACATCTGGTTGAGCGGGCCATGGAACGGGTTGAGCACCCAGAGCCAGACCAGCGCCCAGGCCACGTCCGGAATCACGGTCGGCAGATAGACGGCGCCGCGAAAGACGACGACGCCCCGGACGCTGGCGGCCAACAACACTGCCAGCAGGAGGGCCCCGGCCAACCGCAGCGGCACGGCGACCACGATGTAGAACAGCGTATTGAAGAGCGCCCGCCGGAACACCTGGTCGCCTAGCATCTCCTGGATGTTGGCGAGCCCGGCGAAGACCGGCGGCCGCAAGAGGTTGTAGTGCGTCAGCGCCAGCGGCAATCCCGCCAGCGCCGGCCCAATCCCCAGGAGCAGCAACCCCGCCACGAAGGGAAGCAGCATCAGGACCAACTGACCGGTGTAGCTCAGTCGCGGCCGGGGCCAGACGAGTTTCCGGCGCGGCGCGGCCACCGCAATACCGGTCTTGGTCTCGCCGGAAGCTAAAGACACCCGGCTGCCCCCCGAAAGCATCCTAAAGGAAGCTGAGCTGTGCTGGATTTCCTCACGATTCGCTGATGACAAGCAGAATAAGCTTCCTTCAGGATGCTTCCGTTGGTGCAGCCGGGTGTCTTTAGCGCCCGGCGACACGAAAACGGCAACCGCGGCGGAGACCGCCAGGTATGGAAGGCACGCAACAGACTCTCCGCGACGCCAAGTTACCGCCGGATCATGTTCCCGGCGAAGAACAGCACGTTCGCCGGACGCTCGGCCAGCCGGCGCATCAGGTAGGGATACCAATCCGGGCCAAAGGGCGTGGCGACGAGCACCCGGTAGCCGCGCCGGACCAAGTCGGCCTGCAATTGGGTGCGGATGCCGTGGAGCATTTGGAACTCGAACCGATCGCGGGACACGTCGTGCCGATCGGCAAAGGCGATGACCTGTTCGATCATCCGGTCGTCATGGGTGGCAATCGCGGTGAAGCCGCCGGCGGCCAACGACCGCTCCACCAGCCGGAGGTACGCCACGTCGACATCAGCCTTGGCGGGAAAGGCGACGGACGCCGGTTCCAGGTAGGCGCCTTTGACGAGACGGAGATTGGGTGACAACGGCAGCAACCGCTCCAAATCCTCCTCGGTCCGGTACAGATACGACTGGAGGACGGTGCCAACATTGTCATGGCCGGCGTCCCGCAGCCGGCGATAGAGGCGGAGGGTGGGGTCCACGCGGGCCGACTCTTCCATGTCGATCCGGATGAAATTGCCATGCCGCGCCGCGTGCTCGACCAGGCTGGCGACATTGGCGTAGGCAACGTCTTCTCCCAAATCGAGGCCGAGATGGGTCAGCTTAAGGGCGACGTTGGTCGTCAAGCCCTCGGCGGCGATGCGGTCGAGGACGTCTTGGTAGGCGACAACAACCGTCCTCGCCGCCTCCTCATCGCCGATGCCCTCACCCAAGATCGTGGTGTTGGTCCGGAACCCCTGATCGTTGAGCGAGCGTAGGACCGGCACCGCCGCCTCGAGCGTCTCGCCCGCCACGAACCGGGCCGCGCCCAGACGCATGCCATGGCGCTGAACGCCGCGCATCACAACCCGATTCGTGGTCGCGCCAAGGATGCCTTTGCGCAACAATGGGTTCAGCGTCGCCCCCAGGCGAGCCAGCCCGCTGGTCGTTTCATCCGCGCCGTGTGTTGCCCGTGTCGATGCCATCGCGACTCCTGCCCGTCCGCGACGGGCTGGTTAGAGTTGCTCGCCGATGGCCTTGGCCTCGACGAACGAGAGCAGATAGTCGGGACCGCCCGGTTTCGAGCCGGCGCCGCTGAGCTTGATCCCGCCAAACGGATGCACGCCCATCATGGCGCCGGTGCTCTTGCGATTGAGATAGAGGTTGCCAACCGCGAACTCTTGCCGGGCGCGTTCCAGCACCGCCCGGTTCCGGGAGTAGACCGATCCGGTCAGGCCGTAGTCGGAGTCGTTGGCGATCCGCAGCGCGTCATCGAAATCCGTCGCCTTGACAATGGCCAGGACCGGCCCGAAGATCTCCTCGCGCGCAATCCGCGCCGTCTCCGGCACGTCGGCGAAGATCGTGGGCGGGATGTAGTACCCGTCGCCGTCCACGTTCTCCCCCTGGTACGCCAGCCGCCCTTCCCGCTTGCCGACCTCGATATAGTCCTTGATCGAGTCGTACTGCTTCTGGTCGACCACGGCGCCGACGGTCGCCTCCCCCGCCACGCCGGGGCCGACCGTCACCAGGTCGCGGGTCCGCTCGACCACGCCATCAACCACCGCGTCATACACATCCTGATGGATGATGGCGCGGGAGCAGGCGGAGCACTTCTGGCCCTGGAAACCGAAGGCGGAGGTGACGATGCCCGCGATCGCGGCCTCGACGTCGGCCTCGGCATCGACGATGATCGCGTCCTTGCCGCCCATCTCCGCCGTCACCCGCTTCAGGAAGCGCTGCCCCGGCTGCACCTTCGCCGCCTTCTCGTAGATCTCGACCCCAACATCGCGCGAGCCCGTGAAGGCGATGAAGCGAACCCGCGGGCTCTCCACCAGGAGGTTGCCAATCTCGGCGCTGCTGCCCGGCAGGAAGTTGATGACGCCTGGCGGCACTCCCGCTTCTTCGAAAACCTCGACCATCTTGTAGCCAATCACCGGCGTGTTGCTGGCCGGCTTGAGGATGACGGTGTTGCCGACGACGACCGGCGCCGCGGTTAGCCCGGTCAGGATGGCGCAGGGGAAATTCCAGGGCGGGATGACGACCCCGATGCCCAGTGGGAAGTAGCGATAGTCGGTCGCCTCGTCCGGCAAGTGTCCCAGGTCTGGTCGCTGATTGAGCTTGAGCGCCTGGCGGCCGTACCATTCCAAGAAATCGACCGCCTCCGCCACTTCGCCCTCGGCCTCGTCCCACGCCTTGTCCAGCTCGTAGACCATCCAGGCCGCCAGCTCCAGGCGACGGCGGCGGACAATGGCCGCGATCTTAAAGAGCACGCTGGCCCGGCCCTCGACCGGCACGTTCTTCCAGGTCTTGAACGCCGTTTCGGCCGCGCACAGCGCGTCCTCGGCGTCCGCCGGGCGGGCCTTGGCCACCTTGCCGACGACCTGGTTGGGGTTGCCGGGGTTGATCGAGGTGATCCACTGCCCCGTCGTCCGGCGCTCACCGTCGATGATCAGCGGGTATTCCCGCCCCAGTTGGTCGCCGACCTCGGCCAGGGCGGCGCGCATGGCCGTCCTGTTCTCCTCGATTGAAAAGTCGATTGCTGGCTCATTGGTATAGGGTCCACGCATTGGGGCTTGTTCCTTTCCACGCGCATCCGGAGGGGAACGCCGATAAACGCTTGTGGAGATTGTCGAACTGCCGGGCCGAATCGTCCAGCCGTCAGGAATCGCGTCTTCATTTCTCAACTACGTTCGCCCCGGCGCCGAATCCGCGCTACCCTGGTCCGGCCCGGACGAGAGCAGGGTACAACGGTTGGGAAGAACCAGAATGGGCCGGCGACGAATAGGCGCGTGGAATCGGAACCCGCGGTCAGCCCACCTGGCCTTGCTGGTCGCCGTAACCCTCATCAGCGGCCCGGCGATCCTCCTGCCAACGATTGCCGCGCGGGGAGCGCCGGCCGCGACAATCAGCTTCGAGTTCTGGGGTGACCCGGCCGAGGCCGCCGCCTACGAAACGATGGTTGAGGCCTTTACCGCATTGCATCCTGAGGTCGCGGTGCAAACCGAGTATGTCCCCAACGGGGACGATTTTTACGCCCGCCTGGCGACTGGCTATGCCGCCGGCGACGCGCCGGACGTGTTTCTCATCAACTACCGGCGCTACGGCCAGTTCGCGGCGGCCGGCGCGCTCGAACCAATCGCACCCTACCTGGATCAGAGCGCGGTCGTCGCCGCGAGCGACTACTATCCGGCTCCGATGGCGGCGTTCACCTTCGATGGCGAGCTGATGTGCCTGCCGCAGAACCTGTCCAGCCTGGTGGTCTACTACAATCGCGACCTGTTCGACGCCGCCGCGATTACCTATCCGGCGGCCGATTGGGCCTGGGACGATTTTCTCTCCGCCGCGCTGGCCCTGAGCCAGGACACGGACGGTGACAGCAAGACCGACCAGTTCGGGATCGGCATCGAGCCCAGCCTGGTTCGGGTGGCGCCCTTCATTTGGCAGGCCGGCGGCGAGCTCGTGGACGATCTCGATCAGCCAACAATGCTGACGATTGACACACCGGCGGCGCGCGCCGGCATGCAGTTCGTGCTGGACTT
Source organism: Chloroflexia bacterium (assembly GCA_013696525.1). Taxonomy (GTDB): domain Bacteria; phylum Chloroflexota; class Chloroflexia; order Thermomicrobiales; family UBA6265; genus JACCYK01. The sequence goes on along the minus strand of JACCYK010000401.1, from coordinate 1,852 downwards.
GAGCCTAGTGCATCAGGCCGCGCCATCCGAATCGGACGTGCTCGTACAGAGCCTCGACGACCGGTTCATGGCCGGCAACATCGCGATGCTGCTCCAGAGCCGGCGGGTGGTGCCGGCCCTGCGCCAGGCCGCTGATTTCACCTGGGACGTGGCGCCGCTGCCGCGGCACGAAGAAACGGCCGGCATCCTCCACTCCGATGCCTACTGCCTGAACGCCGGGTCGGAAAGCAAAGCCGCCGCGTGGACCTTCATCGAGTTTGCCAACGGACCGGACGGACAAGCAATCGTGGCCGAGGCCGGGCGGACGGTGCCATCGCTCCGGGCCATCGCCGAGTCGCCCATCTTCCTCGGCCCAAACGACGGCGTCGCCACCGGGACCGAGCGCGATCGGACCGATCCCCCCGCCAGCGCCCGTATCTTCCTGGACTCCGAACCGGCCATGCGCCGGCTCCCCGCGACCGCCACCTGGCCAGAGGTCGAACAAGCATTCAACGAGGAATTCAGCCTCGCCTTCTACGGCAAGCAGTCACTGGACGAGGCGATCGCCGCCATCCTCGACCGCACGGCGGAGCCTTTGCGACGTGAGTCGTGAGTCGTGAGTCGTGAAGAGCATCTGGCGGCCACGATCTGGTGTCTAGCGATGCGCCAATGCTCGCCTGATACCCGGCCACTCACGACTTACGACCTACGACTCACGACTTCGCCTCAGACCGTCACCGTCACCAGGCCGTCCTCGACCGTGACCAGATAGTGCCGGAGGCGAACCTTTGCGGCGGCCAGGCACCGGCCGGTGGTGATGTCGAACTCTAAGCCGTGCCAGGGGCAGGTGACGATCTCGCCGTCGCGGGTCCATTCGTAGCGCCAGCCGGTCGCGGCCGAGGCGGTCATCGTGCCGTCGACGGTCCCTTCGCAGAGCGGGCCGAACTGGTGCGTGCAGACGTTCGGCATCGCGTAGAACGTGCCGTTGACGTTGAAGACGCCGATCTCGACCCGGCCGGCCGTGATCACCCGATGTGTCCCGGCCGGAAACTCCGCCGCCGGCCCCACGACATACGTCGCCACTGGTTAGTCAGCCCGGACCGACGCGGGCTCGGCGGCGCTCACCGCGTCGGGATGCGGGTGCGGGATGCCGAACAGCTCCAATGCGTTCTCGCCCATGATCCGGCGCTTGGCCGACATTGGCATCGGCAGTTTCAGGATCGCCCGCGGATGGTCGAAATCGTGATGCGGCCAGTCGGATGCGTACAAGACACGTTCCGGACCGCCCAGCAGATCAATCGTGGTCACCAAGTCCTTGGGGTTGTCCGGCTCCTCGATCGGCTGGGTGGCGAACCACATCCGTTCTTTCATATAGTCGCTCGGCCGTTGCTCGAGGAACGGCACCATGCGTCGGTATTCGTTGAAGTACTTGTCCATCCGCCACATCATGTACGGCACCCAGGCGATCCCCGCCTCGGTGAAGACGACCCGCAGCCTCGGGTAGCGGGCCGGGACGCCGGTGTGCATCAGGCTGGTCAGGTTCGCCATCATGCCGAACGAGTGCGAGAGTACCTGGCGCGCGAAGTGGTTCTCGAACTGGTCGAGCTGGCAGGGAAAGGCTGGCGAGACGAGGGTCACGCTATGGAGGCAGACCGGCAAGTTCGCCGCCTCGGCGGCGGCCAGGATCGGGTCGTACTTGCGGTCTCCCCAGAGCGGGTTGACCCCGGCCGTCGGCAGGAAGACGCCGACGATCTTCTCCTCGGCGGCGTAGCGCTCGATCTCCTTCGCTGAATCAACCGGATTTTGCGGGCAGGCCAGCAAGACGCCATAGAGACCCGGCTCCTGTTGCAGCCATTCGTCAAGCAGCCAGCGG
>JACCYK010000234.1 GCA_013696525.1 Chloroflexia bacterium | reverse complement strand
GGGCGACCTCCTGCAGATCGAATCGGCCTGGGAAGCCGGGGTCGCCGCCGCCGCCGAGCAGGCCGCGCGCTGGCAGGGGGACGCCCGCCTGGTCCAGCTCCAGATCGGCTGTCAACCGCTGGAGACCGGCTTCCGCTGGCAAGGCACGTTCTACTCCGACTCGGCGCAGTCCTTCTATTTCAGCGATACCGGCCAAACCGAGCCGGCCGAGGACGACCCGGCGACCATCCCGACCCTGCCCCTGGACGACCTTTCGTTCCAACAATTGCATGTCGCCCTGGCCCGCGCCGGGCACGCCGATACCGACGCCTTCAACCCCGCGACCGGGATCACGGTCCGCTTGAACGTGCCCAGCGACCCCTTTGGCCCCCCCGGCATCCCGGAGGATGTCGTGTACTATGTCGCCGTGGAGTTGCCAGGCGACGTCCGTGACCTGTTCGTGAGCGGCGCCAACTGGACGATCTACTCGTATCGCGACGCGGGCTAGGCGGCGTCACGGCGCGTCCTCCAGCCAGCATGCCCGCCGTGCAGGAGCCGCCCATGTCCTCGCCCGCGGAACCCCCGGCCCTGGTCCCCCCGCGCCTGATCGAGCGCTGCCAGGCCATCCTCCGGCAGCGTCCGGCGGCGGTGGCCTGCGACATCGACGGCACGCTCAGCGTCATTGCCGCCACCCCCGGGGCCGCGATCATCACCGATGATATCCGGGTCAGCCTGGCGCGATTGGCCAGCCGGCTCGATGTCGTCGCTATTGTCTCCGGCCGCTCCGCCCCGATCGCCTCCACCATGGTCGGCCTGCCGGAGCTGGTCTATATTGGCAACCACGGTATGGAACGCCTGCACCAGGATGAGATCTGGCAGAACCCGGAGGCGGCCGCCGCCATCACGGCGATCGCCGCCGCCGCGGCGGCGGTCGATGCCGCGTTCGCCGCCGAGGCCGGCACCGGCTGGCTCCTGGTCGAGAACAAAGGCGTCTCCGCCACCATCCACTATCGCCTGGCGCCGGACCCGATCGCGGCCCAAGCGCTGCTGCTGCCGGTGATCTCGGCGGCGGCGGCCCGCCATGGCCTAATCGTCACCGAGGGCCGCCTGATCTTCGAGCTCAGGCCGAATGTCCCGATCAATAAAGGGAGCGCCATCGCCGATCTCGTCGCCCGGCACGGGTTGCGCGGCCTGCTCTTTCTCGGCGACGACCTGACCGATGTCGACGGCTTCCTGGCGCTGCAAGCGCTCCGCGCCGCCGGCGCCATCGACGGGCTGGCGATCGGGGTGCTCGGGGTCGAATCGCACCCGCGGGTCCGCGAGACGATGGATGCCGGCATCCCGGGCGTTTCGGCGGCGGCGGCGCTCCTGGCGGCGTTGGGCGACGGTCTCGACCGTCCCGCGACCGAGTCCGTCGCCGCCGCCGATTTCCCACGCTAGGGCCGCCACTTGGTATGCTGAGCCCGGCACAACCCGCGTGCCCGGCGCAAAGGAGACGTATCGCGTGCTTCATGAGGTTCAATTCGTCACCCGTCTGGATGTCCCATCCCAAACCGAAGTGCCCGGTCCGGGACCATGTCACCGTCCGCGATCAGTTCTGAAAGGACTTCGTGATGCTCAGCGCCGGGTGCCCTCTGGGCGTCAGTCCAGCGCCCCGCGAGCACAGGATTCCGATGTCCAAACGACCCCAGCGGATTGGATGTCACTGGTTCGTCCCACCCGGCGCGGCCTGGCGGCGCTGACGCTGGCCGGGCTGGCGATGCTTAGGCGCGATGGCGGCGAGACGGCGGCCCAGGGCGGCGCCCGGGCGCCGTGGCAAACACAGGTGGAGCCCATGGAGACGGCCGAGATCACGGTCGGCGACCAACCCCTGACCGTGGAGCTGGCGACGGCGCCCGAGACGCGGGCCCGCGGCCTCGGCTACCGCCAGGGCCTAGCCCCCGGTACCGGGATGCTCTTCGTCTTACCCGAATCGTCCGAACGGAGCTTTTGGATGAAGGGGATGCGGTTCTGCCTCGACATCATCTGGATCAACGACGGCGTGATCGTCGGCGCCGCCGAATCGGTCTGCCCCGAGCCTCGCGGCACCGAGGACGCCGATCGCCAATCGTACCCTTCCGGGGCGCCGGTCCAGTTCGTGCTGGAAGTCCCCGCCGGCTGGCTGGCCGAGCATGATCTCGGCCCCGGCACCCCGGTCGGCATTCCCGATTGGTTCACGACCGCATCCTAAGGCGAGGCGCGGGACCGGAGCGCGGTTCATCCAGCCGCTCCCGCCTCAGGCCTGTCGATCAGGATCCGCTCCACTCGCCGGCTGGCCCGCCGGCCGCGGGCAACGCCTCGAAATGCGGCAATCGGGCCGATCCCCTATACTCCGCGCCACATGGAGGAGCGGCCGACTCGTGTCCCATTCAATCCAGGTAATTCGCGGGTTCGGCACATCCCTCTTCTCACCCTTGCCCCGGAGCGATGAGCCGGAGTTGCTCGACGCGCCGGAGCCCGACCCGGCGGAGCTGGCCGAAAACTTCCGCGACATCCGGCGCGTCAACCA
>JACCYK010000349.1 GCA_013696525.1 Chloroflexia bacterium | reverse complement strand
TCATCGGCCATTACCAGGCGGTGAAACGGGATCGTCGTCGCGACCCCGGTGATCTCGTACTCGGCCAGCGCCCGCCGCATCCGGGCGATCGCTTCGTCCCGGTCGCGTCCCCAGGCGATCAGCTTGGCGATCATCGAGTCATAGGCGGCGGAGACTCCCCCGCCTGGTTCCATCGCGTTGTCAACCCGGACCCCGAAGCCGCCCGGTTCCCGGTAGCGCTCGACCGTTCCCGGCGCCGGCGCGAAGCCCCGCCCGGCATCCTCGGCATTGATCCGGCATTCAATTGCGTGGCCCCTCGGCAGCACATCTTCATCACGGAACGAGAGCGGCTGGCCCGCCGCGATCCGGAGCTGCTCCTTGACGATATCGACCCCGGTAATCATCTCGGTCACCGGGTGCTCGACCTGAATTCTCGTGTTCATCTCTAGGAATGAGAACGACCCATCCGGGTTCACCAGGAATTCGAGGGTGCCCGCCGACCGATAGTTCACGCCGCGCGCTAGCGCGACCGACGCCTCCGCCATCCGGGCCCGAACCTCGGGCGCCAAGCCGGGCGCCGGCGCCTCTTCGATCAGCTTTTGGTGTCGGCGTTGGATCGAGCAATCGCGATCGCCCAGCACGGCCACCCGGCCGAAGTCGTCGGCCAGGATCTGCACCTCGACGTGGCGTGGCCGCTCCAAGTACCGCTCGATGTACACAATGGGGTTGGCAAAGGAGCGGCTGGCTTCGCCGGCGGCGCCGGTGAACGCCGCCTCGATCTCGCCAGCGTTTCGCGCCACCCGGAACCCGCGCCCGCCGCCGCCGCCCGCCGCCTTGATCGCGACCGGGTAGCCATACTGGTCAGCCCAGGCGCTCGCTGCCGCGACCGACTCGATTCCCGCCTCCGAGCCAGCGACTACTGGTAGCCCAGCCCGCGCCGCCAGGCGACGAGCCTCGATCTTGTCACCCATGGCGCGGATCGCGGCCGGCCCTGGGCCGACAAAGATCAGGCCGGCGGCGCCACAGGCTTCGGCAAATTCGGCGTGTTCGGACAGGAAGCCGTAGCCGGGATGGACCGCCGCCGCCCCGGCCCGAACGGCCACGCCGACAATGGCGTCGATATCGAGATACGGCACCACGGCGTCGCTTGGAACCCGGTAGGCATCGTCCGCCAGGCGGACGTGCGGCGCATTTTCCTCACCGTCGGCGTAGATAGCCACCGCCTCGATCCCAAGCTCGCGGCAAGCACGGGTAATCCGCACCGCGATCTCAGCCCGATTGGCGATCAGCAGGCGTCCAAACAGCGGGGGCGTGAAGGGGAGGGACTCAACCATGGCGCATATGATAGCGAATCGGCGGCTGGCTCGCTGTCCCGAGAAGCGCGCCATGAGGGGTCGTGACGCTCCGCATTGGCATCCTCATCATGCCGAGACCGCCGCTCGCCTCCATCATCGAGCGCTGCCGGCAGTACGAAGCGCTCGGGTTCGACAGCGTTTGGCTCTGCGATCACTTCGTGGACCAAGCGCTGGGACCTCTCTTCGAGAGCTGGACGCTCCTGGCCGCGATCGCGGCGAGCACGTCGCGATCGCGGCTCGGTATTGCCGCCACCTGCGTTCCCTTCCGACACCCGGCCCTCCTGGCCAAGGCGGCGACGACCGTGGATCACATCTCTGGCGGCCGGCTTGAGCTGGGGTTAGGCGCCGGTTGGTGGCAACCCGAGTTCGAGCGGTTCGGCTACGATTTTCTTCCGCCGCGCGATCGGGCCACACGGTTCATCGAAGCGGTGACCGCCCTGCGCCTGCTGTTCACGGAGCAAGAAGTAACCCTTCGGGGGTCAAGCCTCGCGCTCACCAACGCTACGATGCTGCCAAAGCCGGTTCAGCGCCCGCATCCGCCGCTCGTGCTGGCGGCCCAGGGACCCCGCATGCTCGACACCGTGGCTCGCCACGGCGACGCCTGGCTCGCCTCGTTCGGGCTGACCTGGCAAGAAATCCGCGAGCGAAATGATCGGCTCGACGAGCGTTGCCTCGCCTATGGGCGAGCACCAGCCCGGGTGCGTCGCATCTTTCTCTGGGCGCCCTGGGTGCAGGAGATCGACCCCTGGAGCTCCGCCGCCGCGTTCGCCGACTTTATAGGTGCCTATCGAGCGGCGGGCATCACCGAGGTCATCCTCGACGAGCCGCGTCACGATCAACGCGACCAGTTCGCCACGATTGTCCTCACCACGCTGCCATCGCTGGCCCAGCGGAGCCCGAAGCCGGGTGATACACTCCCCGTGAAATGTCCGTGGAGGCTGACGCATGACGATCCCGGTCCAGCCGCGAGACCGCCAGTATGCCCGCGCTGGGCTCGATCTGTCCGACCTCGATCCCGATCCGATCCAGCAGTTCCGGCACTGGTTTGCCGAAGCCGAGGCGGCCGGGATTCAGGACGCGAACGCGATGGCCCTCGCCACCGCCAGCGCGGACGGCGCCCCATCGGTCCGGATGGTTCTGCTCAAGGATGTCGGTGACCGCGGGTTCACCTTCTACACGAACTATGACAGTGACAAGGGCCTTGATCTCGCGGCCAACCCGCGTTCCGCTCTCGTCTTCTATTGGTCGATCCTGGAGCGACAGGTCCGCGTCAGCGGAGCGGTCGAGCGGACAACGCCAGAGGAATCGCGACGCTACTTCGAGAGCCGGCCCCTTGGCAGCAGACTTGGCGCTTCACTCTCGCGTCAGAGCTCGGTGATCGCGGACCGCGCGGTTATCGAGTCGCGGCTAGCCCGGCTGAGCGAGGAGCATGCGAACGGGGGCGTGCCGCTGCCGCCCTACTGGGGCGGCTACGTGGTCCGGCCAGAAACGATCGAGTTCTGGCAGGGGCGGCCCAGCCGCTTGCACGATCGGCTCCGCTACCGCCGCGGTTATGACGGCGCCTGGATCGTCGAGCGGCTCGCGCCGTAGGAGCGAACTCCCGCTAGCGGGATCGGCTCGACGGGACACCCGAGGCGGCCGGTTCGCTCATCACGCCACGAGATGCCGGCAAGTACAACTCCCGAATGTACTCGATGACCATCCGCTGGGCGCTGAAGTTGGGCGCGACGGTCCGCATCGACGACTTCGCCATCGTGATCCAGTCGTTTGGGCAGCCATCGTCGTCGCGGCTGTAAAAGAGGGGGACGACCTCGGTCTCGAGCAAGCTGTAGATCGCGTTCGCCTCGGTCTTGTCCTGTTCCAGATCGTCGGACGCCGGCTCGATCCCCCACCCATTGTGCTCTTCCGGCCGCCAGCCTTCGATCCACCAGCCATCGAGAATGCTGAGATTGGCGACGCCGTTGGCGCCCGCTTTCATGCCGCTGGTGCCGCTCGCTTCCAATGGCGCCTTCGGGTTGTTGAGCCAGACATCGACGCCGGCGACCAGGCGGCTGGCGACCAGCATGTCGTAGTCCTCGACGAAGGCGATGCGGCCCTGGAAGCGGGGATCCTTCGCCCGCGAGAAGATCTCTTGGATCAGCCGCTTGCCGCCGTCGTCGGCGGGATGCGCTTTGCCGGCGAACAGGACTTGGACCGGACGCAAGGAGCTGGTCAGGATCGAGACCAAGCGATCGACATCGTCAAAGAGCAAGGTGGCCCGCTTGTAGGTCGCAAACCGGCGGGCGAAACCGAGGGTCAAGATGTCCGGGTTCAGGAATGGCCCGGCGGCGACAACCTGCCCGGGGTCGAGTCCGCCATCAGTCCAGCGGCGTCGCGTCCGGGCCCGGAGGAAGTTGAACAGGATCTGCTTGTCCGCGACATGCACCCGCCAGAACTCCTCGTTCGGGATGTCCAACACGCGGGCCCACATCGCCTCGTCGTCTTGGCGGTCTCGCCAGTTCGCCGGCAGGTATTGATCGAGTAAATGCTGGAACGAGCTAGAGATCCACGTCGGGAGGTGAACCCCGTTCGTCACCGAGGTGATCGGCACTGCGCGCTCATCGAGCTCCGGCCAGAGCGCCGTCCACATC
>JACCYK010000227.1 GCA_013696525.1 Chloroflexia bacterium | reverse complement strand
ACCAACCGCGGCGGGGGCCGATTCCGCGCTGGCACCGTTGGCGTCGCCCACTAGGCCGAGCACCTCGCCGACGGTGACCACGTCGCCTTCACGCTTTTCGATGCGCGAGAGGACGCCATCCTCGTCGGCGGTGACCTCCAGGTTTACCTTGTCCGTTTCCAGCTCGACCACGGTCTCGCCGCGGCTGACGTCGTCCCCTTCACCTTTGAGCCACTGGCCGACCACCGCATCGACCAGTGACTCGCCCAGGGGCGGCACTCGAATCTCGACCGCCATGCTCTGCTCCTAGCTCCGAACGTCGTGAGTCGTGAGTCGTAAGTATCAGATGACGTCACCGGCGCGATTTGCTCGTGGCCGCCGGCTTGGCCGCTCTCGCGCGGCCGTTCGTGGCGGAGGCGCCGTTGCTGGTGTTGGCACCGACGCCTATCAGCGCGGTGTTTGTCGCCTCGTCGCCGACCCTGGCAAATGCCACCGCGATAATGCGGGCTTGCTCGTTCGCGTGATGCTCGGCCGACCCCTCGGCCGGGCTGGCCCGCTCGGGCCGCCCCAGGTAGTGGATCGGCATTGGCCGTTCCAACCGGGACAACAGGGACCGTAGCCGCGGCTCCATGAATGTCCAGGCGCCCATGTTCTTCGGCTCTTCTTGTACCCAGTAGACCTCTCGCAGGTTTGGATACCGGTTGATGACCGACGTCAGCGCCGTCGTCTGGAAGGGGGCGAGCTGCTCGACCCGGGCGACCGCGACCCGCTCGTCCGGGCGCGACTCGTTCCCTTCCAGCTCGACCCCGATCTTGCCGGAGCAGAGCACCAACCGGGTCACCGCCGCCGGATCGCCGGCCCGGAGCGGGTCGTCAAGCACGGGCTGGAAGGTGCCGCTGGTGAAGTCGGCCGGCGGTGAGGCCGCCAGCGGATGCCGGAGCAGACTCTTGGGGGTCATTAGGATCAGGGCGTGGCGGTCGATCTTCAGCAGGGCGGCTTGACGCCGGAGCAGGTGGAAGTATTGCGCGGCGGTCGTCACGTTCGCCACCCGCAAATTGTCCTCGGCCGCGAGTTGTAAGAAGCGTTCGAGCCGGCCGGATGAATGCTCCGGTCCCTGGCCCTCGTAGCCGTGCGGTAGCAGCAGCACCAGGGCCGGGTCCTGCTGCCATTTGGCGCGGGCGGCGACAATGAACTGGTCGATCAAGACCTGGGCGCCATTCACGAAGTCGCCAAACTGCGCTTCCCAGAGAACCAGGGTTTCCGGGGCATGGACCGAGTAGCCATATTCAAAGCCGACCGCCGCCGCTTCGGAGAGCGGGCTGTTGTAGACCGCGAATGATGCCTTGGCGGTTGGCAGGGAGGCGAGCGGCACGTGGCGCGCGACCTGCTCGGCGTTGTGGAGGACGAAATGGCGCTGGCTGAAGGTGCCGGTCTCGGAATCCTGGCCGGTCAGCCGGATTGGGATGCCGTCGCTCAGGATCGCGGCAAATGCCAGCGTTTCGGCGTGCGCCCAGTCGATCTTGCCATCCGTCTGGTCCAGGATGTCGCGTCGCCGGTCCCACTGCCGCAGCAGCTTGGGGCTCAGGCGAAACCCCTCCGGGACGTCATGGATGGCGCCGTGCAGCTCTCGCAAGGTAGGCTCCGGGACGGCGGTTGGCACCTCGCGCCGTTTGCCGTGGGCCGAATCGGTATGCTGGCTGGAGGGCTCCGCCGCGCCTTCGGTGACGGAGCGCCGGATGTCGCCTAGCTTACTGAGCAGGGCAGAGAGTTGCCGCTTGCCATCTTCCGCCGAAAGGAGGCCGTCGGCCACCATCCGGTCGAGCCAGAGCTGGCGCACGGTGGGGTGCGTGGCGATCGTGGCGTACATCTGGGGCTGGGTAAAGGTCGGCTCCAGGCCCTCGTTGTGGCCCCATCGCCGGTAGCCGATCAGGTCAATCAAGAAGTCTTTGCCGAACTCGGCCCGATAGGCGGTCGCGATCCGCACCGCGGTCAAGCAGGCTTCGGGATCGTCGGCGTTGACATGGACCACCGGGATCTCGAATCCCTTGGCCAGGTCCCCGGCGTAGAGGGTGGATCGAGCATCACGGACATCGGTGGTAAAGCCGATCTGGTTGTTGACGATGATGTGGATCGTGCCGCCGGTGGTGTAGCCGGGCAGGCCGGAGAGGTTGAGGGTTTCGGCCACGATCCCCTGGCCGGGAAAGGCCGAGTCGCCATGGAGCAGGATGGCCAGGCTCGCTTGCGCGTCACGGGTTGGCGGGCCGGGCTGGCTCCGGTCATCCTGGGAGGCGCGGGTCATCCCTTCGACCACGGGGTTGACGAATTCGAGATGGCTTGGGTTCGGGGCCAGCACGAGCGGCACCTCG
>JACCYK010000325.1 GCA_013696525.1 Chloroflexia bacterium | reverse complement strand
GCCGCCAGGCGTCCCAGGGCCCGGCGCACCGGGGTACGGCTGATCCCGAGCCGCTGGCAGAGCTCGAGCTCGGTTGGCAGCGATTGGCCGGGCCGCAATTCCCCGTGGTCGATCTGCCGTCGCAGCTCCAGCTCGAGCTGGTAGGCGACGGGCACCGGGCTGGTTCGATCAATCTGCATTGAGTGGCTAGCCGCTCCTGCTGCTGCTTGACTGTGTGGCGGGCATCGCGCCACTTTGGTATCTAGGAATAACAAACTTTCGCGATCATCGCAACGTGTGTCCGGCGATGATGCCTGACGGCGGCAAGATATTGACAGATATGTCTTGCTTCGATAACGTGCCGGTGAGACAATGCGGCCAGTTCCAGCACCACGGAAGGAGGTCTATTCCCGCGAGCCTGGCGAACCTTCACCCGAATCTCGACGTGGATAGAGCAGGGGCGCGGCGAAGCGGCCGCGGCCGACAGGAGATGACGGATGAGTAACGCGACGCTTCACGAGCTAGCCGGTCAGCTTCGCAGCCGCCGGATCGACCGGCGCCGGTTCATGCAGGGCGCCACCGCGCTCGGGGTCTCGGGAACGGCCATAAGCTCCGCTTTGCGCGCCCGCGGCGCCATCGCTCAGGATGCGACGACGGTCACGTTTTGGACCACCTTCACCGACCCTGATCTCAGCGTGATCGGCGGCATGGTCGATACGTTTAATGAGCAAGCGGAGGGCTACCAGGTCGAGCTGGTCCAGATTCCGCCCGCTCAAGTGACCGACGTCACCCAACTGATGACCGCGGTCCGCGGCGGCACGGGTCCCGATGTCTACCTTCTCGATCGGTTCATTGTCGCCCAGCGAGCGGCCGATGGCCTCCTCCAGGACTTGACCGAGTATGGTGCCGACGAGGCGGTGATGAGCGCTCACCTGCCGTTCGCTCGGGCCGAGGCGACGTACAACGGCGTCCCCTTTGCCCTGCCGTCCAACACCGACGCGCGCGCCATCTATTACAATCGCGGCGCCCTCGCTGAGGCCGGGATTGAGCCCGACGAGCTGGACAGCAGCAACGGTCCTCTGACCTGGTCCCGGATCGCCGAGCTTGCCAACCAATTCAACGAGGAAGGAAGCGGCGGTAACTACTCCAGGCTCGGCTTCGTGCCATGGATGAATCAGGGTTGGCACTATACCTACGGCTTCTCCTGGGGCGGCACGTTCTTCAACGCGGATGCCTGCGAGGTGACCCCCGACGATCCAGCGATCGTCGAGGCTTTCCAGTGGGTGCAGGATTACTGTGTCGACCTGGGCGCCCAGCAGGTGCAGGCCTTTGGCGGTCCGACGATGCTGCCAGGCTTTCCGGCGCAGGAGCATCCGTTCGTGATCGGCACCCTCGGCATGCAGGTGACCGGTGATTGGATGATCCACCAGCTCGAGCAATACGCGCCTGATATGGATTATGGGATCACCTTCATTGGTGTGCCAAACGAAGGTGACGAGTCCGCGACCTGGGCCGGCGGCTGGTCGGTCGTGATCCCGGAGGGGGCGACGAATCCGGAGCCAGCCTTCGAGTTCATGTCGTGGTACGCGGGCGAGCCCGGCCAGCGCATCTACACGGAGGAGAGCGCCCATCTGCCCACTATCGCGGCCTTGATCGAAGAAGCGGACCTCTATTCTGAGAATCACCTCTTCTTCAGCCAGCAGCTGCTGCCGATTGCCAAGAATCGTCCACCGCTGCCCGTGGGCGCGCGCTACTGGGACGAGCTCACGATCGCCTGGCAATCGAACTACCTGGGTGAAGCGGAACCGGCCGCGGCCCTTGCCAGCGTCAAGGAACGAGTCCAGCCCGACCTGGCCCGATTCTGTCCGATCGAGGGCTAACGGCGCTCAGGCCAATCCGTTCTTTGGGGCGACTGGTGCCTGCCGGTCGCCCCGGCATCATCGCTTGTTGTCGTGCCCACGGTTCACCGGTATTGGGAATGGAGGTGTCTCGTGGCCGATACCATCGTACTTCCCAATACCATCCAGAAGCCCCCCGAGCGGTCCGGATTCAATCGCTTCTACCGAAAGCACCGGAACCTGATCGTCGGCTTGCTCTTCATTAGTCCCTGGATTGTTGGCTTCGTTGCCTTCTTGCTCTACCCAATCCTCTATACGCTCCAGATCAGCTTTACCCGATATTCCGGGTTTGGTGAACCGGTGCCGGTCGGGTTTGAAAATTATCAGCACATGCTGAACGATAGCGTCTTCTGGATCGCGGTCGGCAACACCGCGTTCTACCTGGCGCTGGCGGTCCCGATCGGGGTTGTGGTGGCGATGGTCCTCGCCCTGGCGATGAACCAGCCGGTCCGAGAAGTGTCGATCTATCGGGCGATCCTATACCTGCCCTCAATCCTGCCCCTCTTCGCGCTGTCGTTCGTCTACCTGGCGTTGCTCCATCCGTCGCGCGGCATCTTCAATCAGTTTCTGATCAACCTAGGCTTACCGAATATCAACTGGTTGGGCGACCCCCAATACTCCAAGATCGCGCTTGTCATGCTGGCCCAGTTCGGGGCCGGCCAGGCGGCGCTGATCTTTCTCGCCGCGCTCAAGGGCATTCCGCCCTCGTTTCACGAAGCGGCGATGCTTGACGGCGCCAGCGCCTGGCGCCGCTTCTGGGGCATCACATTGCCGCTGATGACCCCGGTGATCCTCTATGACCTGATTTTGGGCCTGAGCCTGGGTATCCAAATCTTTACCCAAGTCTTTATTATCTTTGGCTCTGATCCACCAGGGAGCCCGGCCAACTCGACCATGATGTACGTGGTGTATCTCTATCTCAACGGCTTCCGCTATAGCCAGATGGGGTATGCCGCTGCCCTGGCCCTGGTGCTCTTCGTGGTTACCCTGATCCTGGCGATGCTCGTTTTCCGCTGGTCACGGGGCTGGGTCCACTACGAGGGGGCGTGATTCGATGGCAAAAGCGATTCCGGCGGCATCGGCGGCGCGTGAGGCGCCGGTCACCAACTGGTGGCTGCATCCGGTGCGCGTGCTCAATCAAAGCGTGGTGCCGCGCCTGATCCTGATCGTGATGTGCGCGGTCTTTATCCTCCCCTTGTTCTGGATGGTCTCGGTGGCGCTGAAACCGACGGCCGAGCTTTCGCTCTACCCGCCAACCTTCTGGCCCCAACAGCTCCGGTGGGAGAATTTTTCCGACGCGATCAACGTCTTCCCCTTTTGGCAATACCTGCGGAACACCTCGATCATCACCGGGCTCACCGTCCTGGGCGCCGTGATCTCGAACCCGATCATCGCCTATGGCTTTTCGCGGATCGATTGGCCGGGCCGGGACAAGGTGTTCTTCGTCGTCCTGGCGACGGTGTTCATTCCCTACCCGGTGCTCATCATCGCCTTGTTCGACATCTTCGCCCGGCTGGGATGGATCAACACGTTTTGGCCGTTGACGGTGCCGCTCTTCTTCGGCAACCCATTCTGGATCTTCCTGCTCCGGCAGTTTTTCATGCAGATTTCACAAGAGGTTTCCGATGCGGCCCGGATCGACGGGGCGAGCGAGCTCCGGATTTTATTCCAAATCATCATGCCCCAGGCGCTGCCGGCCCTGGCGGTGGTCGCGCTCTTCGCGGCGCTCCATGCTTGGAACGATTTCCTCGGGCCGTTGCTCTACCTGCAGGACGCGACGATGTACACGCTGGCGGTGGGCCTGACCTTCTTCCAATCGGCCTCGCAGTATGACATCCAGTTCAATCTGTTGATGGCCGCCTCATTGCTGGTGGTGGCGCCGGTGATTACGCTGTTCCTCATCTTTCAACGCGCCTTTGTCGAGGGTATCTCGTTCGGCGGCAGCAAGTAGCCGCCAATCAAGCGACGGCGGCTGGGCTGGCGTACCGTTCCGGCCCGTGATCCACCGTGCGTGTAGCCTTGAAGAACCGAAGGAGAGTGGGTGGTGGCCAGCGTTCAGGACACGCGCCGGATCGAGCGTGCGGTCAAGCGAATCCAGGAGCTGCGGGCCTGGCGGCACGCGGCGGAGGCGCCGATCCCCGATTGGACCTTCACCGCGGACGGGCAAACGGTGCCGGTGGCGATCGGCGATTTCTGGCCGGTAGTGGAGACCCCGATCGAGATGCATGGCGTCGGAACGATTCCGGAGGAGTGGCAAGGCCAGCCGGTTGAGCTAGAGATCTGGCTCGGTGGTGAGGGGTTACTCACGCTGTCCACCGGGCTGCAGGTTGGGCTCGATCCGTTTCATCACAACTTTGTCCTGACCGAATCGGCGTCCGGCGGCGAACGGATCGAGATCGCGGCGGAGCTAGTGCCGAAAGGGATGTTCGGCAGCCATGTCGCGCTGCCCCGGATCGAGCGGGCCCATTTCGTGGTCCCCAACCAGGCGGTGCGCGACCTCGAACGGGATCTGTCAAATATCATCGAAGCCTGCGAATACCTCGATCCGCACGAGGTGGTGCCGTTGCTGTTGGAGGTCGTCGAGGCATCGCTCCGGGAGCTGGCCCGGGCCTGGCCGACGGCGACCGATGTCACGGTGACCCGGTTGGTGCGCGGCTATGACGACCCGGTCGGGAGCGGCCTTGCCTCCCTGCCCGCCAGCTACGCGCGGGACGCGCCGGATGTCGAGCCCTTTTCGATGCCGATCTGGAACCTGCCGCCGGCGCCGCTGCCGTTGCAACCGCTGTCGCCGGCGGCGCTGGCGGCGGTCGCCGCGGCGCGGGTTGTTGTGGCCGATGGCCTGGAGCGGATCAAGCGGGACTATCCGCCGTTGGGCCGGATCGCGCTGACCGGGCATGCCCATATGGACCTCGCCTGGCTCTGGCCGGTGGCGGAGACCCGGCGCAAGGCCCGCCGCACTTTCTCGAACGTGCTCGACCTGATGAGCCGGTACGACGACTTCCGGTTCAATCAATCCTCGGCCCAGCTCTACGCCTGGGTCGAGGAGGATGACCCCGACCTGTTCGCGCGCGTGACCGAGCGGATCGCGGAAGGGCGTTGGGAGCCGGTCGGCGGCTCCTGGGTGGAGCCTGATTGCCAAGTCACCGGCGGCGAGGCGTTCGTCCGCCAGCTCCTGTATGGGCAACGCTATTTCGCGGAAAAGTTCGGCAAGCGGAGCGCGGTGGCCTGGCTGCCGGATGTCTTTGGCTTCTCACCCGGCATCCCGCAACTGCTGCGGGGGGCGGGGATCAGCCGGTTCTTCACGATCAAGCTCAATTGGAACGAGACGAACAACTTCCCGCACGATCTCTTCCTCTGGGAAGGCATCGACGGCAGCCGGGTCGTCGCCAACATGTTCCGCAACCTGGACCCGGCGCACGGCTACAACGGCAGCATCCGGCCGCGCGACATCCTCGGCACCTGGCGAAAGTTCGATGGCAAGCGCTACTCCGGGGAAAGCCTCCTCGCCTTCGGCTGGGGAGACGGCGGCGGCGGCCCGACCGCGCGGATGCTCGAGAATTACGATCGTCTCCGCGACTTTCCGGCCCTGCCCCGGTTGCGGATGGCGGATCTGGAGCGGTTCTTCGCCGATCTGCCGGAGCACGGGCTGCCACGCTGGGTGGGCGAGCTCTACCTCGAATATCATCGCGGCACCCTGACCACGCAAGCCCTCGTGAAGCTGCTCAACCGCGCGGCCGAGCACCGGTTGCTGGAAGCCGAGCTGTTCGCGACGATCGCTGGCCTGGATGGCGGCGCGTATCCGCAGGAACAGCTCGAAACCGCTTGGAAATCGCTGCTGCTCAACCAGTTCCACGACATCCTGCCCGGCTCGTCCATCGCCGAGGTCTACGTCGACACACATCGGGAGCTGCACGCGGTGGTTGAGACCGCGACGACCGCGCGGGATGAAGCGCTGCGGCGGATCGCGGGCAACTCGGGCGCCGCTGAGTTAGTGACGAGCATCCTCGTCGCCAACGCTTCGCTAGCGGCTCGGCCGTTGACGGTTGTGCTGCCATCCCTGCCTCCCAAGACGGGGTTAATGACGGTCGACGGAGCGTCGCTCCCCACCCAAGCCGTGGCGACCGGTGTGCTGGTGCATGACCCCGACCAGGTTGTGCCCGGTATCGGCCGGACCGTCCTGTCGATCAGCCCGATCCGGCCGCCGCTGCCGCCGCGAGCGATCAATGTCGCGGTGAAGGCCGGGCTCGCCGGCGTCCGGCTCGAGAATGACCAGCTCGAAATCGAGATCGGGGCGGACGGCACGCTGCACCGAATCTTTGACCGAGTGGCCGGCCGCGAGGCGCTGGCCGGCCGGGCCAATCAGATCTGGGCCTACGTCGACAAGCCGCGGACATACGACGCCTGGGACATTGAAGACGGCTATCAGCACGATGGGACCGAAATCGACACCATTATCGATATGGCGGTGGTCGAGTCCGGACCGTTGCGGGCGGCGGTGCGGGTGGTTCGCGCCTACCGCGATTCCCGGATCGAGCAAACCTACCGGTTGCTGGCCGGGTCGCGCCAGCTCGAGGTCGCGACCGTCATCGACTGGCATGAGCGGCAGGTGTTACTCAAAGCGCTTTTCCCCCTCGCGATCCATGCGCGCGAGGCGACGTTCGAGACGATGTACGGCGTCGTGACGCGGCCAACGCATCGCAACACCTCGTGGGACGCCGCCAAGTTCGAGGTCTCCGGCCACCGCTTCGCTGACCTGTCGGAGCCGGGCTATGGCGTCGCCTTGTTGAATAACGGCAAATATGGCCATAGCGTTCTGGACAACGTCATGGCCCTGAGCCTGGTACGGGGACCGCTCTATCCCGATCCCTACGCCGACGATGGCCGCCACGAGTTCGCCTACGCGATCCTGCCCCACCCGGGCGACTGGACCGCCGCCGGCATCCCGGCGGCGGCCTTCGCCTTCAACAGCCCGCTGCTCGCGATGCCGGCGGCCGGCGCCAACGCCGGCACGTCGTCATTGCTGACCGCTGCCGGCGCCACGATGGAGCTTGGCAGCGTGAAGCGGGCCGAGGAGAGAGAGGGGATCATCGTCCGGCTGTTCGAGCCGAATGGCGGGCGCGGCCCGGTGCGGTTGCGGTTCGAGCGGCCGGTCGCCGGCGTCGAGGCGGTCAACCTCCTGGAGGAGGCCGATCCCGAATCGGTCGCCGGCCTGACGCTTGAAGGCGATACGGTGGCGTTCACCGTCCGCCCGTTCCAGGTGGTGACGCTGCGGGTTCGGTTTGGGATGGGGTAGCACCGGCTCCGCGGCGATCAGGTAGGGTCCGGCACCTGGCTCACCTCGGCGATGATCGCCCGTTCCCGCTCGCTCAGGTCGAGGCCGGTCAAGAGGTCGGGCCGGCGCCGCGCGGTGCGGCGCAGTGCTTGTTCTCGTCGCCATTGGGCGATTTGGGCGTGGTGCCCGCTCAAGAGCACCTCGGGCACCGTCTCGTCACGGAAGGCCGCGGGCCGGGTGTAGTGGGGATACTCGACCAACCCCGTCTCGTGCGACTCCTCCGCCACCGACGCGGCGTCGATGACGCCCGGCACCAGCCTCGCCACCGCGTCCAGCACCACCATCGCCGCCAGTTCGCCGCCGGTCAGCACATAGTCGCCGATCGATAGCTCGCGGGCGCCGAGGACGGTCACCACGCGTTCATCGACGCCTTCGTAGTGGCCGCAGATCATGGCCAGCCGCCGCCGGCCGGCAAGCTCACGCGCGATCTTCTGGGACAAGGGCTCCCCGGCCGCCGACAGGAGGATGATCGGGGTGCCGCCGAGATCATTGCCGAGCGTCGATTCGACGGCGGCCACGATCGGGGGCGCCATCATCACCATCCCGGCGCCGCCGCCATAGGGCGTGTCGTCGGCGGTGCGGTGGCGGTCGGTCGTCCAATCGCGAATGTCGTGGATCGCGATTTGGATCAGATTGGCGGCTTGAGCGCGTTTAATGATGCTTTCGTCCAGTGGGCCGGCGAACATGCCGGGGAAGAGGGTAAAGAGGTCGAACCGCATCAGGCGCCACCAGCGAGCTTGAGAATCGCGGTGTGGGCGCCTTCGAGCGTATCCACGGTGAGATCCGGCATGACCCCGTCCGGGGGCGGGGGAGCGTCTTCGCGGCGAAGCCAGACGGTCTTCATCCCCGCCCGCTTCGCGCCCTCGACATCGAATCGAAACGAATCGCCGACATGGACCGTCGTCGCCGGCTCGGCCCCGATCGCCGCCGCGGCATGCCAGAACAGCTCCGGCCGTGACTTGTACAGCCCGGCGCTGGCGGAGGTGACGACCGCAAGAAACGCTTCTCGAAGATCGAATTCGGCAAGGGTCCATTCGAGGAAGGGGTGGTAGACCGCGCTGGAGATGATGCCCAAGCTGACCCCGGCGGCGTGCAGCTCGCGCACCGTCGCCACCGCCCCGGCCACGGGCGTCACCTCGGCAAATACCTCCCGCATCAGCTCACCGACGCCGCGCTCGATGGCGTAGGTGTCGACCGATCGTGACAGCCGCCGCAACACCCGCTCAACGCAGGCTTCGGCCGGTAGCTCATTGCCATGGTCGATGATTTCGAGGCGGAGGGCGCGGTACGCGATCGTCGCCTCGTCGATCAATGCTGGATCGATCGTGGTATTCCCGTTCTGGCGCGCCTCCCAGGCGAGGAATGCCGCCGCCAGCCCGCGAATCTCGAGCTCGAACCAGGCATCGCAGACCGCCAGCGTGTTGTGAAAATCGAACGTAACCGCCGCCACCTGGGCTCCACTCAATCGTCGCGAGTCCACTGGCACGGTTACCTGGTGGCGGAGCTGACGGCTTGGCCCGCAATTGCGTCTTGCACCAGCTCGTCGCCCTCGGCGATGAGCTGGATGTCATCGCCACGTACCCGGCATAGGAGAAGTGCCTGGATACTGTCCTGTCCGTGGGATTGACACGCCCGTAGTGCGATGGCCCGAGCTTCTTCCTCGCTCGAGTAGGATCCTACCAAGTTGCCGGAATCGACATCGAACAACTCAAAGCTGGTCATCACCTAGCCATTCTCCACCAGCACCGGCGGCTTCAAGGGCTTCCATTTTTCGCCGCTGCTCATGCCGGCAAGCGGAAGTGATAATACCAAGATACTCACCGTTCCATGCGAATGGTCCGCGTTGGTCACTGTGTCCGCTGCCCAACGGCGGCTCATCGAATTGAGAGGACGCTTCTCAGTGTGGACCATCGCGCATCGCGGCGCCTCGGGCTACGCGCCAGAGAACACTCGCGTCGCCTTCGTTCATCACCAGGGATCGCGGTTGTCGTCTAAACTAGCAACCCGCGGTGATCTGCCGGCGCTACCCGATCCGGGATGGCGGTCGGACGAAGGAGCAAGGCCACGATGAATACCCTCGTCTCGTCCCCCCTCGCCGACCCCTATGGGGCGCGGGCGACCCTCAGCACGTCGCTAGGCACGACCGTCAGCTACTATCGGCTGGCGGCGCTGGCGGAGCAAGGGGTCGCCAACCTCGATTCGCTCCCGTTCACCGTGCGGATTTTGCTCGAAAACGCGCTCCGGCATGCCGGGGGCGACTTTGTCGATCGCGACGTGATCGAGGCGTTGGCCCGCTGGCAACCACGGCCGGCGGGTGACGCGGCGGCCGAGATCGAGATCCCGTTCCTGCCGGGCCGGGTGCTGTTGCAGGATTTCACCGGCGTCCCGGCCGTGGTCGATCTGGCGGCGATGCGCTCGGCGGTGGCCCGCCTGGGCGCCGACGTGACCCGGATCAACCCCCTGGTGCCGGCGGACCTGGTAATCGACCATTCGGTGAACGTCGATCGCTCTGGGACGACGGTGGCGTTCGCCTACAATGTCGACCTGGAGTATCAGCGCAACTTCGAGCGGTACGCCCTGCTCCGGTGGGCTCAACGCTCGTTCCAGAACTTGCGGGTGGTGCCGCCGGGCACCGGCATCGTCCACCAGGTCAACATTGAGTATCTGGCCCCGGTCGTCTCGGTCCGTACCTTTGGCACCGATACCGTCGCCTTTGCCTACAATGTCGATCTTGAGTATCAGCGCAACTTCGAGCGGTACGCCCTGC
>JACCYK010000317.1 GCA_013696525.1 Chloroflexia bacterium | reverse complement strand
TCATCGGCCTGGTGCTGCTGCAGGGCATCTTCACCTATGTTCGCTCCTTCTTTGTCGAGTCGATCTCGTTTGAGGTTGCCTTCGACATGCGCAACGAGCTGTATGTCCACTTGCAGCGGCTTTCATTTTCATTCCACGACCAGGCCCAGACCGGCCAGCTGATGTCGCGCGGCACCGAGGACATCAACAACATCCGCTCGATGCTGGTGATGGCGATGCGGCCGCTGGTGATGGCGATCGGCACCCTGATCGCGGTCACCGTGATCCTGCTCCGGATCGACCTCGGGCTGGCGGCGCTGGCCCTGCTGCCGATGCCGTTCCTGATCTGGTACTCGATCCGGTTCGGCGTCTCCTTGCGGCCGATGTTCGTCAAGGTCCAGCAGCAGTTCGGGACGATGACCTCGGCCCTGCAGGAGAACGTGGCCGGCAACCGGGTGGTGCGGGCCTTCGCCCAGGAACGGGCCGAGAGCGAGCGCTTCGAGGCGGAGCTGGAGGAGCTGTTCGATCGCAACCTGCGGGCGGCCCGGCGCTGGGCCTTCTCCTACCCGCTGACCCTGCTGGTGTCGGGCATCGGCCTCGCCGTCGTCGTCTGGTTCGGCGCCCTGCAGGTCATCGCCGGGGTCATCAGCATCGGCACCCTGGTCGCTTTCAACCGCTACATCACGCTGCTCAACGACCCGATTCGCTGGCTCGGCATGATCGTCAACCGGATCGCCCGCGCCGTTGCCTCGGCCGAGCGGCTGTTCGAGACGCTCGACAGCCGCCCCACGATCAAGGATCGGCCGGGCGCGGTTGCCCTGCCGCCGATCCGGGGCGAGGTCCGGTTCGACGATGTCCGGTTCGCCTTTCCCGGCACCAAACGTAACGCGCTGGAAGGCATCTCGTTCTCGGCCCCGGCCGGGTCCGTCACCGCCCTGATCGGCGGCACCGGGTCCGGCAAGAGCGCGTTGCTGAGCCTGATCCCCCGGTTTTACGACGTCTCGGCCGGCCGGGTGCTGGTGGACGGCCAAGATGCGCGGGAGGTGACGCTCGATTCGTTGCGGCGCCAAATCGGGATCGTCCTCCAGGAGACCTTCCTTTTCTCGATCACAATCCGCGAGAACATCGCCTTCGGCCGCCCCGAGGCGACGCTCGACGAGATCGTCGCGGCGGCAACCGCGGCGCGGGCGCACGAGTTCATCACCGCCATGCCGGAGAGGTACGAGACGAAGATGGGCGAGCGCGGGGTGACGCTCTCCGGCGGCCAGAAGCAGCGGCTGGCGATCGCACGGGCGCTGCTGCTCGATCCCCGCATCCTGCTGCTGGACGACGCCACGTCGAGCGTCGACACCGAGACCGAGCATGAGATCCAGCTGGCGTTGCGGACCCTGATGGCGGGCCGGACCTCGTTCATCATCGCCCAGCGCCTAACGACGGTCCAGCATGCCGATCAGATCCTGGTCCTCGAAGAAGGCCGGATCGTCGACCGCGGGACGCACCGGGAGCTGCTGGAGCGGCCCGGCCTCTACCGCGAGCTGTACGACCTCCAACTGCGGGATCAAGAGGAAGCGCAACAAGCGCTGGCGCAACGGCGGACGGCGGAACGGGCGGTGCCGGCATGATGCAGCAGCCCGATCCCGACGACCTGATCGGCAAAGCCTACGACCCGCGGATCGCCCGCCGCCTGGCCGCCTTTGTCCTGCCCTACCGGCGTCAGGCTATCGCCGCGATTGGGCTGATCTTGATGTCAACCGCGGCCGATCTGCTGCTGCCGACCCTGTTTAGCCGCGTCATCGACGAGATCACCGAGGAGCGCCGGGTCTCCGTCATCAACCTGCTCGGCCTGGCCTTCATCGTCACCCTGGTGGTGCGGTTTTTCACCACCTGGGGCGAGTTCTATCTCATCTCCTGGCTTGGTAACCGGGTGGTGTTCGATATCCGCAATCGCATGTTCCGGCACCTGCAAACGTTGAGCGTCAGCTACATCGATCGTCGCGGCGTCGGCTCGGTCATGAGCCGGATCCAGAACGATGTGGCCGGCATCAACGAGTTCTTGGGGGATGGGGTGGCCGGCGTCATCAGCAGCGTTGCGATCCTGCTCGGCATCGTCATCATCATGCTGCTGACCAATTGGCAACTGGCGCTGCTGTCGTTCCTGATCCTGCCGATCATGATCCTGTTCATGCGGTACTGGCGGGAGCGCGCGATCGCCACCTACCGTGACACCCGCCGCACGATCGCGATCGTCAACGCCGACCTGGCGGAAAGCATCGCCGGGGTCCGGGTCAGCCACGCCTTCACCCGCGAACGCCTGAACATCTCGCACTTTACAGGACTCAACCGGGCCAACCTCGAGACCAACCTCAGCGCCGCCCGGCTCTCCGCCTTCTTGTTCCCGGTCGTCTCCTTCATCGGCGCCGTGGCCACGGCGATGATCATCGTGCTCGGCGGCCGGCTGGTCTTTGACGCCTCGCTGAGCATCGGCGAGCTGGTCCTCTTTATCGCCCTGATCGACCGCTTCTTCGAGCCGATCCGCGATCTCAGCCAGCAGTACAACCTCCTCCAATCGGCGATGGCCTCCGGCGAGCGCATCTTCGAGGTGCTCGATGTCGAGCCGGAAGTGCGGGACAATCCCGGCGCCCGGCCCCTGCCGTCGATTGTCGGCCGGGTCGATTACAATCAGGTCTCCTTCGGCTATGGCGAGACCCAGGTGTTGTTCGACATCGACCTCCACGCCGCGCCCGGCCAGACGATCGCCCTGGTCGGCGAAACCGGGGCCGGCAAGAGCTCGCTGATCAACCTCCTGCTCCGCTTTGTCGATGTCTGGTCCGGCAGCATCACGATCGACGGGCACGATGTGCGGGACGTGACCCAAGTTTCGCTCCGCTCCCAGCTCGGGATCGTGCTCCAAGACACCTTCCTGTTCGGCGGCGCCGTCCGCGACAACATCGCTTTCGCCCGGCCGAACGCCCCGCTGGAGGAGATCATTCAGGCGGCGAAGGAAGTGGGGGCGCACGAGTTCATCATGGAGCTGGCCGACGGCTACGACACCGAGCTCCAGGAGCGCGGCGTGCTGCTCTCGGTCGGCCAGCGCCAGCTCATCTCGTTTGCCCGCGCCCTGCTGGCCGATCCCCGGATTCTGATCCTGGACGAAGCCACCAGCTACATTGACACCCGGACCGAGCGGGTCATCCAGCAAGCTCTCCGCCAGTTGCTGCGGGGCCGGACCTCGTTCGTGATCGCCCACCGGCTCTCGACCATCCGGGAGGCGGACAAGGTGGTGGTTCTGGAGCATGGCCGGATCATCGAGCAAGGCACGCACGACGAGCTGATGGCGCTCGAAGGCGCCTACTTCGGCCTGTACGCCATGCAGTGGCGCGGCTCCTCCGCCGCCGACTGATCACGAAGCGCTCGTCGTTCGACGGCGCCAAAACGGACCGTCACCTTACCTGATCCCCAGATGACCAGCGGAGTCCATCCGATTGTGGACGATTCGAAGCACGTAGATCGCGTCGTTGTCGAATCGATAGTAAATGACGTGCTGCGCGACGCTGAAGGCGAAGACTCCGGCCGGAAGCTCATCGGTCCGGTGCCCCATTCTCGGAAATCGGACAAGGGAACTCAACACCTCCGAGATTTCCGAATGGTAGGCATCAACGGCGGCCTCACCCCAGACGGGAAGCCCAAAGAGGGCGATGGATGCCAAATCGTCGCGGGCGTCATCGGTCAGAACGACTCGACGCTTAGGGGCAGACATCTGCTTTGGGCTTCTTCCCAGCCTTCGCTGCTTCCTTCGCCTCACGCAAGATTTCAGCGTGGAGTGTTGGAGTCCAATCCACCACATCGCCCCGGGCGATCGCCGCATCGCCAACCGCGATCGCTGCTCGCAGCCGGGTTGAGCGTTGCTCACGCTCCTCCAAGTGCCGCAAGGCTTCGCCGATGACCTGGTCGGCATCCGCGTAGTCACCGATCTCAATGATTCGCTCGATGAGATCCTCGTGCCGCGAGCTAAGCTGGTGTGCCATGTGTCGTTCTCCTCACGGCCATTCTACCAAGCTTGAAGCCGGTCGATCAGCCTGAATCCGGCGTCATTGACCGGTAACATCGGGATCCAGAGGCTCCGCTCGCCGGATCAGTTCGTCAACCTCTCGATCAATGTCGGCCATGACCTCCGGCGTGAGCAGAATTCCCTCGCCACGCCGAATCTGCTCTTGACCAACCGCGATCGCGGCCCGCGGCCGATGCAGCTTGTCCTGCTCCTCCAACAGCCGCGGCGCTTCCCGCACAACCTCGCTGCTGTCGTTGTAGCGGCCGCTGGCGACCTTTTCACGGACCATCGCTTCGAGGTGTGGGGTGAGGCTGACGTTCATTTTGTTGATCCTTGTCCCTGTAGCTGGCGAACGATGTCCATCCGCTTGTGAAGGATGCGGACAATCGAGATCGCGTCCTCATCGATCCGGTAGTAAATGACGTGGTCGTTGATCGGCCGATAACGCATGCCCGCGGGCTCCCCATCCAAGGTGGGACCGAGAGCGGGAAATTGGGTCAGCTCGTGCATCGCGGCGTTCAAGCTGTCCGCGTACGCGTCGCGCCGGTTCTTGCCCCACGTTCGCAACGTGTAGCGCTGAATCGACCGAAAGTCACGCCGAGCTGCGGCCGTGAACTGTAGGCTACGGTGTGACATCGTCGCTGATCGGTAGATCCAGCCGATCTTCCTCCTCCGCTTCCCGATTCAGCTGATCCATGAAATCGGGCGTCCATGGCACGACGTCGCCACGGGCAAGGTCATCCAATCCTACCGCCAGCGCCGCCCGCGGGGGATCGCGCTGGTCCTGCTCCTCCAACAACCGCAGCGCCTCCCGCACCACCTCGCTGCTATTGTTGTAGCGGCCGCTGGCGACCTTCTGGCGGACCATCGCTTCGAGGTGTGGGGTGAGGCTAATGTTCATTTGCATCCTCCTGAGGTGCGTCGCCGGTCAAGCCCAACCATGACGGGGTGCATTCCGCAAGAAAAGCATGTGTCCGATCTCGCCTGGCAGGTCATTCAAGTTGACCACCAGCATGGACACGCTCGTGCAAGATGCGGACAATGCTGATCCGGTTGCCATCTCCTCGATAGTAGACGACGTGAGATCCGACGCCGATCATGCGGCCCTCGCCCGCGAGAAGCGGTGTCCGATGCCCCAGGTCCGGGAACTCGGTCAGCGACGCCAGCAAGGCATCGATCTCCGCCCGATATTCATCAGATCGCTGCCGCCCCCAATTGGCCCTACCGTAGAGCGCGATCGATCGCAAGTCGGCTCGTGCCCGCGCGGAGAAGACGATCCGACGCTTAGGGACAGACATCAGGATCCGGTAGCTCTCCCGCTTCAAACGCGTCGTTCGCCTCGCGCCATATCTCATCCAAGAGGGTCGGCGTCCACTCGACGACATGTCCTCGCGCGAGGTCCGCCTCACCAATGGCCACCGCGGCCCGCAGCCGATGCAGCTTATCCTGCTCCTCCAACAGCCGGAGCGCTTCCCGTACGACCTCGCTGCTGTTGTTGTAGCGGCCGCTGGCGACCTTCTCGCGGATCATCGCTTCGAGCCGGGGCGTTAGACTGACGTTCATGTGGATCCTCCTGATTTCCCGCGATTCTAGCAATCTTTGCTCATCATTGCCATTCGCGTCAGGCCGTTCGCGGCCACGGAAGAATCTGACTTGACCGCCACCGATGGTGTACGTACACTACATTCGCCTGGTGTGCACGCATCGCCAGGTGGCCCCGTGGCCCTCCCGCCAACTACCATTCAGCGTTGTCAGTGGAAACGGGAGTCACGCCGCGATGGCTAGCCAACCAACCGATTTGCCACGGTCTGAACGCCCTCCGGTTGAATTTCCGCAACCCACGCCGGCGCCCTTCTCCTCCGCGGCGCCGACCGTGCGGCTGCTGCGCGAAGAGTCGAGCCAGCATCCGTTCGCGCTGGCGGTGGCCGCCGCCTGGTCCTGCTACGGGAGCAAGCCGGCCAGCGTCGACAATGTCCGCAAGCTGGTGTACGAGCCCACGCCGGCCGGCACCAGCCCGGTCAAAGCGGCCGATCGCGAGCACCGCCGGGAGCGGGCGATGCGGCTCTACGCCGACCTCTTCGCCGCCGGCCACCACACGACCTTGCAACACGCCTCCTTCGTCTTCGTCCTCGACAATGTCTCCCGGCTGGCGATCTGGTCCTTCTTCCACTCCCACCCCTTCTACAACTCGGAGCAGGTCTCGCAGCGCTACCGTGAAGTCTCCGGCACGGTGATGGTGACGCCGCTGCTGGCCGAGCCGGAGCTGGCCCTCTACCAGGCGGCGATCGACCGGAGCCTGGCCGGCTACCAGCGCCTGACCGAGATCCTCACCCCCGATATGCAGGCCCGGTACGCCTCGGTCTTCCCGTCTCGCGTCAAGGCCAAAGGCGCCGAGGCCGAGCAGCGGGTCGCCAGCGCCGTCCAGAAGCGGGCCCAGGAGGTCGCCCGCTACGTCCTCCCCCTGGCGACGCCGGCCCACCTGTACCACAC
>JACCYK010000268.1 GCA_013696525.1 Chloroflexia bacterium | reverse complement strand
AAGATCGGGTTTTGATCGGTCGGCGGCAGGCCGACCTCGGCCCGCAGCTCGTGCCACGGCTCGCTCCAGCCGCGGAGCGACCACTTGGCGCCGCGCACCAACGGCCGGTGCACCGCCGGTCCCAGCGCCAGCAGGCTGGAAACAAGCGCCGCCGGGCCCACCGCTGGCGGATCATACGCGGAGAACAGGGCCAGCGGCTGCAGCACCGATGACACCCAAGGGATGCCGGTGCGTTCGGCCACGAGCCGGGTGGCAAAGGCCAAGGTGTGCGAAATGAGCAGATCGGCGCCCCGCGCCGCCGCCAGCGTATCCAGATAGGACTCGCGCAGCGAGGGCATGAACATGTCGCGGAAGACCTGGTCGGGGCCGCGCTTGGTTTCCCGCATCCGTTCCATCATGCCGGGATCGCCGAGCTGCTCCACCCGATCCGGCCGGACCGGGCAGAAGCCGAGGCCGAGCGCCTGCACCCGAGACTGGTAGAGGTCGCTGGTGGCAATCACCGGGTCATGGCCGCGCGCTTGCAGGCCCAGCGCGATCGCGACGTACGGGTGCAGGTCACCAAGCGAACCGAACGTCGTGAGGACGATCCGCGCACCGCGACCTCGCCCGTGTGTTAACTGATAGCCATCGATCTGACGTACCGGCACTCGTGTCACCGTTCGTCCAGCGGCAAGGTCTCATCACCTTCGGCAGCGTGACAGCGCCGCGAGACAGACATGATCGTCCTCTCCCGGAGGACCGGGTCGGGTGTTGGCCCGGACTGATTGGCGAGCGGATGCGTCACCGTGACCCCCGAATCCGCCAGCACGCGCTGGCGCCTCGTCCCGTGGCTCACCTGGCTCGGCAGGTTGCCGCCGGCGCACAGCCGCGGTCCGTGGTGCTTCCGTGAGTATGGCACGAACGATTGCCGCAAGGCACCTGATCGCGTTCCCCCAACCTTGCCGCCCCCACGACGCCGACGGCGGCACGCACGCCAAACTCCGCTTGCCGTTCGGCCCGACCGCGGTACTATCCGCGCGGGTGCGTGGCCGGGCATCGCGCCAAACGATTTCATAACGCGGGCGGGCGCCGCGTCTGGCGGCAAGCCGCCACCATCCAGGACACGCTCGTAGCACAAGGGGGGACCGCGATGAGCGAGGCCAATGAACCTGTCGAGCAGACGCGCGACGAGCTGGAGGCATCGGTCCGGGCAATCTTCAAAGCCTACGATGTCCGGGGCCTTGTTCCCACCGAGCTCTCGCCCAAGATCGCGCGGGAGATTGGGCGGGCCCTGGTGGCGACGCTGAAGCCGGACGAGGTCGCCGTCGGCCGTGACATGCGGGTCTCGGG
Organism: Chloroflexia bacterium; assembly: GCA_013696525.1. Classification (GTDB taxonomy): domain Bacteria; phylum Chloroflexota; class Chloroflexia; order Thermomicrobiales; family UBA6265; genus JACCYK01. Next base: position 2,439 of record JACCYK010000268.1, on the reverse strand, counting down.
CAGCGCGATCGCGGGGGCCCTGATTGATGGGATCCGGGACGGCGGGGCCGATGTCTCCGATCTCGGCCTGGTCTCCACCGACGCCCTCTATTTCGCGGTTGGCAAGTTTGGCTATCCGGCCGGCGTCATGGTCACCGCCTCCCACAATCCGGCGGCATACAACGGGCTCAAGATTTGCCGCGAGGACGCCCGCGCGCTGTCGCTCGAATCCGGCCTGGCGCCGATCCGCGACCTCATCCTCGCCGGCGCGGTACCGCCGGCCGCGGTGAACGGGGGCCGTGGCACGGTGCAGCAACGGGACATCCTGGCGGCCTACGCCGACTATATGCTGAGCCAGGTCAATGCCGGCGGCATCCGCCGGCTCAAGATCGCCATCGACGCCGGTAACGGCATGGCTGGGTTAACGGTGCCGCCCGTCTTCGCCCGCCTGCCGGTGGAGGTGGTGCCGCTCTACTTCGAGCTGGATGGCACCTTTCCCAACCATCCCGCCAACCCAATCGAGCCGGAGAACGTTGCCGCCTTGCGCCAGGTTGTGGTCGAGCAAGGCTGTGATCTCGGCGCCGCCTTCGACGGCGACGCCGATCGCGTCTTCCTGATCGACGAACGGGGCGGCCTCGTCGGCGGCGATATGGTCACCGCGCTCGTCGCGGTCAAGATGCTCCAACGATCGCCGGGCGCGGCCATCGTCTACAACCTGATCTGCTCCCGTTCGGTACCGGAGACGATCACCCGCCTCGGCGGCCGTCCCGTTCGCTCGCGGGTCGGCCACTCCTACATTAAAGAGACCATGCGGGCCGAAGATGCGGTCTTCGGCGGCGAACATTCCGGGCACTTCTACTTCCGGGACAATTGGTACGCCGATTCCGGCATGCTGGCGCTGCTGACAGTGCTCGAGCTGATGTCGGAAGCCCGCCAACCGCTCTCGGCCCTGCTCGCCCCGCTCGACACCCGCGCCCGCTCCGGCGAGATCAACTCCGAGGTCGCCGACCCGGCGGCGGTGATGGCGGCCGTAGAACGGGACTACGCGGCAGCGGGGGCGGAGGTGGATCATCTCGACGGGGTCACCGTCAATTTCCCGGACTGGTGGTTCAACCTCCGGTCCTCGAACACCCAGCCCTTGTTGCGGCTCAACGTCGAAGTTGACGACCCGGCTCGGCTCACGGCGCGAACGGACGAGGTGCTCGCCAAGATCCGGGGCGCCGCCGGCTCCCCATCGCGGTGACCACGGTTCCGATCCCGGCCGCCGCCTGGGCTCGCTTGACGCCCGGCAGCGAGCTGACCATCGTCAAGCTGGCGCCGGACGGCCGGGAGGCGGCCCGCTATCCGGGCCGAATCAATGACCGGCCGGCGCCGGCGGGATGGATCAGCGCGCGGGCGGTATGGGCCCACCATGAGATCAACCTCGACGGGCTGCCGATGATTCCTGGCGACCGCATCGACGAATACTTCTCGGCGACGACGTGGTTCAATGCCTTTCAGGTGCTGGCGCCCTCGGGCGTGCCGCGCGGCTGGTACGCGAATGTGACGTATCCGCCGACAATCGTGGGCGAGGCGACAGGGCCGGCGCTGGTGTGGCATGACCTGTACCTGGATGTGATCGTGTTGCCGAACGGGGTGGTCACGGTTCGCGACGAGGATGAGCTTGCCGCGTCGGGCCTGCGGCAGCATGAGCCGGGCCTCCACCGGCGGATCCTCGAGAGCCGAGACCTCATCCTGCACAACGTTCGGCACCATCGCTTCCCCTTCGACCAGCGCGGTGATTGAGCTCGGCAGGGACACGGCAACGCGAAGGCCGCGAGCCGTTGTCGCCACATCTATCACCACAATTCCGGTAGACAAATAGAAAACCAAAGTCGGGGTTCGGCCGTACATTACCTATTGACATGTTTCTTCCCTGATGCTACCTTTTCTGTGGGGTAACACAGATTCGGCATGGACCGCCCTAGGCGGGGCTATCCGATGACCCCAGGGGTCGGGATCAAGTGTCTGTGTGCATTGAGGGAGGGCGTAACGCTATGGAAAATCGAGTCAAGGGTTTGGTCGCCGGCACGTTCGCCGGTCTGGTCGGCACCGCGCAGGTCGCCGCTCAGGAAGACATCGCGGCCGCCGGTAACGGCGGCACTGCCACCGCGTCCGCCAATGGCGGCGCCGTCGCCGTCGGCGATGTGAACAGCGGCGGCAATGCCGGCAACGCGATCGGCGTTGGCGACACCTGGGGCAATGTTGCGGTTGACGGCGGCGCCGTCGCCAACTCCACCAGCCTCAGCATCACCGCCGATGGCGGCACCGCGATCGCCGATGCCTCCGGTGGCGACTACAACATCGCCTTCGTGAGCTAGCGCACGGCGACGGCACGGCTCGTGGGCCGCGGTCCACGGCCAACCACTGCCAATCAGACGCGAGGGGGTGGTACTCACCCCCTCGTTCTGTGTCCAACGG
>JACCYK010000263.1 GCA_013696525.1 Chloroflexia bacterium | reverse complement strand
AGTCCCGATTGGGCAAATGTTGGTTGAACGCTACCAACTGTCCACGGATCCGCAACCCCAGGGCAACATTCCGGCCTACGACGAGAACCTGTTCGTGCCCCCGATCGTGGCGCCGTCACTCGTTCTGGCGCCGCCGGCTCCGACCATGGGCCGGGCGGTGGTCGTCTCGCTGAGCCAGCAGGCGCTCTGGGCCTACGCCGATGGCGAGGTGGTGCGGAGCACCTTTGTCAGCACCGGGACCGAGAAGTTCCGCACACCGTCCGGGAGCTACCCCGTCATTCGTAAAATTGAGATCGAAGACATGCAAGGGGTCATCGGCGACGAGTCCTACTTTGTCCCGGACGTGCCGCATGTCCTGTACTTCACCGACCGCGGCCATGCCCTCCATGGCACCTACTGGCACTCCAATTTCGGAGTCCCGATGAGCCATGGCTGTATCAATCTGCCACTCGATGTTGCGGCCTGCATGTACGAATGGGCGCCCATGGGCATGACCGTCCAGATCATCGAGTGAGCGGTTGGCGGATCGGCGCCCAATGGCGCCTCGCGAAGGAGAACACGGTCATGGCCGATCCGCGGCCCCATGTCGATGTCGACGGCATGGCACTTAGCCTCGGCGATGGTACGGGCGTCGTCGTCGTCTACGTCACACCCGCATCTTACGGTCGATCAATCTTTGCCTGGCCGTGCCGGGACAAGGGGAAGCGTCATGATTTGAACGCAACGGTGAGCAAACGAACGATTGACGGCCATGTGGTCTACGCCGCCATCTTCACCGGGGTGCCGCGGGGAGACTATCACCTGATGAGCCCGTGGGGTGGGCAAGCGTGCCGGGTCACCGTCGAGAGTGCCGCGGTCACCGAGGTGGATTGGCGCGTGCCGTCCCCGGCGGCTGACGCGGTCCGGCCAGAGCCGCCGTCCGGCGCATGGGCACCAGCGCTGACACACCGGAAAATTGGTAGGAACGAGCAGCGATCATGACTGCCCTGAGACGCATCAACGTGATCTTGCTCGCCATGATCGCGGTCAGTTACGTTTCCGTGGAGCGGATGCCTGTTGCCGCGCATCCAGCGCCCGCGGTCGTCACCGGTACGGATCAGGTGGAGATCCGGTCGTGCCCGGAACCTGACTGCGAGGTCCGTGGCGCCGCGCTGCTGGGCGATGCGGTCGAAATTACCGGCGAGGCTGCCGCTGGGTATGTGCCCGTGCGGTTCGGGACAGTCTCCGGCTTCATCCCCGCCGTGTTTGTCGCGACCGATGCCGAGAACCCTCCCGCCTTGATCGCCGGCAGTGCGGAGTGCGACCAAGTGGCCTTGATTTTCAACATTGGAATTGGCGAGGACCCGGCCACTGGCATCCTGGACACGCTCGCGGCGAAGGATGTGCCGGCGACGATGTTCGTGATGGGCTGGTGGGCCGAACGGGAGCCGCCGGTGCTGGCCCGCCTGGTCGAGGAGGGCTACCTCATCGGGAGTCATGGCTACGCCCCGAACGAGCTGCCAACGCTGAGCGATGCCGAGGTCTTGAATGACTTGAGCGCGGCCGAAGCGGCGATCGCGGAGGCAACGGGCCGGCCGGCGGCGCCGTATTTCACGCCGTATGCCGCCGCGATTGACTCGCGGGTGCGGCATCTCGTCGCCGAGCAAGGCTCCTTGGTGGTCGGTTGGGAAGTTCCGGCGGCCGACTACGGGGCGGATGCCACCGAGGCGTCCGTCTACGCCCGGGTGATGGACAACATCGATCGCGGGGCAATCGTCGAGATGCATCTCGATGGGCCGGCGAGCGCGGAGTCGACCGGGCGTGCCTTGCCACGCATCATCGACGATCTCCGGGCGCGGGGGTACCAGTTCGTCACGATGCCGGAGCTGCTGGAGCCATGTTGAGTCTTTCCGGGATGGCGTGCCTCGGTTCGGAACGAGCCAACGAAACAAAGCGACCTACGCGGGAGGGAATGTCGTGAATCGTCGTCTACTCATGACCAGCCTGGGGGTGCTCGCCCTCTCGCGGGGAGGATCAGGGCTCCTGCCGTCTCCGGCCGGGGCCACCGGCAGCATGATCGCGGCACCGACGTATGTGCAGCAGCGAAATCTCAGTTGTGAATACGCCTCAGCGGTGATCGCCATGGCCGCGTATGGGGCCTGGGTGTCGGAGTGGGCGTTCGACGAGCTCGTGGGCTGGTCGGCAAATCCGCATCGCGGGTTTCGCGGGAACATCAACGGGGATTGGGGTAATACCAACGACTATGGTGTGTACGCTGAACCGCTGGCAGCCGCCTTGCCGGTCTTCGGCTTCGCGGGGGAGGTGCATTATGCACGGGGTGATGCCTCCGTCCTAACGGCCCACCTCGATGCCGGCCAGCCGGTCATCGTCTGGCTCGGCTATTGGGGCGATCAGGGCTTCTACGAGTATGACGACGACGCCACCGCCTACAAGCTCACGCCCGGCTACCATGTGGTGGTGGCGTATGGCTACGACGACGCGGGTGTCCATGTCTCCGACCCGGGCCTCGGCGTCTACAGCACCTGGGGCTGGGGTGACTTCATGTGGATGTGGAACGCCCTGGAGGGGATGGCGCTGGCCGTCTTTCCCGCTTAGGTGAGGGATCGCCGGTGCGGCCGAGCGAGTAGACAAGAGGAAATCATGGTGAGCGAGCGTCAACCTTTCGTCGGATCAGAGGGAGCGGGCCGTACCCCGTTGCGTACCCGTCGCGATCTCGTCGGCGCGCTTGGGCTAGGGGCGGCGGTCTTGACGCTGCAAGGTTGCGGCGACGGCCAAAGCGAGCCGGCCGCGGCAGTCGAGGAGTCTGGCCCGGCCGGCAATGCCGTTGATTATGCGAGCCGATTTGCTGACTTCGCGCCAGCGGACGAGCCGAATGGCGTTCTGTCGCGGGTGGACTGGCCGGATTTCGTGCTTCGGGCGGGGTCGGACGTGAAGCGCTTGTATGAGTTTCAGGTCCTCAACGGAAGCCTGATGCGCTACATGCCGTGCTTCTGCGGCTGCAAAGACGAGGCCGGGCATCGGAACAATCGAGACTGTTACATTAAGTCCGTCAATGCTGACGGATCCGTGGTGTTCGACGCGATGGCGCCAACCTGAATGGTCTGCTTAGGGGTCACGCGTGCCGTGATCGAGATGCGACAGCAAGGAATGGACCCGCGGGCGATGCGGGCCGCGATCGACGCGGCCCATGCCAATGTGATTGATCTGGCGACGTCAACGCCGTATCCACCGGAGTAACCATGGCTGAGGCGCGTCCCCCCCAATTGGCGCCCGCGCAAACCGCAAGCGCACCGTCGGCCCGGTCGTCCGCTCGTCGGTTGGTCACGATTGGGCTTGGGCTCGTGTTGGCGGCCGCGCTTGTCGTTGGCGCTTGGTTTGTCGGCGGCCAGCAGGGATTCGATCAAATTGGCCGCGGGGGCATCAACAGCCGGCTTCTGCCGAGGGTTGGCGAGCCCGCTCCGGATTTCTTCACGGTGCTTGGCGATGGTGAGGTCGTCCTGCTTTCTGATTTTCGTGGCCAACCGGTCTGGCTGAATTTTTGGGGGTCGTGGTGTCCGCCCTGTCGGAGCGAGGCGCCGGAGATGCAGGCGGCGTATGAGGAGCTGGCGCCCCGCGGCCTGGTGTTGCTGGCGGTCGCGCTGGACGAACCGCTCTCGGCCGCGGTCGCCTACGCGGAGCTCAACGGGCTGACCTACCTGATCGCGGGCGATCCCAATCGCAAGCTGACCGGGGACGCCTACCCGATCGCGAACTTCCCAACCCACATCCTGATTGATCGCGATGGCATCGTGCGGGAGGTCATCCTTGCCGAGTTGAATCGGGACCAGATCATCACCCATGCGGCGCCGATCGTGTCGCCGAGCGAAGGGACGTAGCCGTGGCGCTCGGGTTGCTCGCCGCCTTCGTGGCTGGAATTCTGTCGATCTCGTCGCCCTGTGTCCTGCCCTTGATCCCCTTCTATCTTGCCCATCTGGCCGGCACCGGGGCCGCCAAACCGGCGTCGAATCGCGGCCGGATCCTTATTCACGCGCTCGCCTTCGTGCTTGGCTTCGGCCTGATCTTCGTGCTGCTTGGCGTTTCGTTGGGAGCGCTCGGCGGGATCTTTTTAGCGTATCGTGACTGGATCGTTCGGGTCGGCGGCATCGTCATGGTCGTCATGGGGTTGCACCTGATCGGCCTGATTCACCTGCGATTCTTGGATTACAGTCGTCGCCTGGCGATACCCGGCGCGGGTGCGCGGCCGGGACAGCTTTCCTCGTCGTTCTTGGTCGGCGTCGGCTTCGCCGCCGGCTGGACGCCCTGTGTGGGACCGGTTCTCGGCGCCATCTTTACTCTGGCGATCAGTGCCGCCGACCCGGTACGGTCCGGGGCGCTGTTCGCGGCCTACGCGGCGGGGCTCGCCATCCCGTTCCTGGGGATCGGGATGGCGGTCGGCAGCGTTGCGCCCTGGCTTCGCCGCGCCGGCGCCGGCGTCAACGTGGTCAGCGGGGCAATGTTGACCGCGATCGGGCTCCTGATGGTGCTCGGTATCTATCAACAGGTGTTCGCCCGGATCGTCAGCATCGCGCCATGGACGCCATGGGAGCCGCGGCTCTAAGACAGCGCGGAAGGAGAATTGAAGGTGTCACGCCGATCGTCACCGCCGCCGCCACCTCCCAACACGAGCCCTCGGGGAGCGTACGGCGCGACCCTGAGTCGATATGGACGGCCGTTGCTAATCGCGGCGGTCTTGCTGATTGGCGTGGCAACGGCGGTAGCGTTCGTTGCGATGCGAAATCGAAGCCCGGAGCAAGCGGCCGCGCCCACGGTCGCGGTGCCGGACGCGACCACGGCCGCCGCCTTGCAAGCGAACGAGGCGCTGGCGGCGCGAGCCCTGGTTCCGGAGGCGGTGGGCCAGCCCCTACAGGTCTATCCGGCCGGCGCCCTGCATGTCGTCGGCCAGGAACGGTTCGCGGTCGGGCTGGTCGATCCCGAGTCCGGGCCGATTGAGGCGGGGACGGTCGATCTGCTGTTCTTCAAGCTCGTGGAGACCACGGGAACCTTGACGGAGACGCTCGCGGCCCCCTTCTTGCCGTACGGGATCCGCGAGGCGCACGCTGAAGACCATGACGAAGACGCCGGCGAAATCACTGGGATTTACGTCGCCCGCCCGCGATTTGATGCTCCCGGCAACTGGGGCGTCGTCGCCCGGGTGACGATGCCGGATGGCTCGATGCGGGCCGGCCAACGAGCGTTCGCGGTCGAGGCCGAAAACCTCTTACCGGGTCCTGGCGATGCGGCGATCTCGAGCCAGACATTGACCGCCAGCGAGCCGGAGGAGATTGCGAAGATCTGCACCGCGGATCCGGTGGACAACATGCACGCGCTGTCGCTCGATGAAGCGGTGGAAAACGGAAAGCCAACCGTGGTGCTCTTTGCCACCCCGGCCCTCTGTGCCAGCCGCACCTGTGGCCCCTCATTGGAGGCGACTCAGGAGCTGCAACGACGGTACGGGAAAGACGCCAACTTTATACACGTTGAGATTTATCCTGGCGCCGATCCCGAGCGGCCAGCCGCCGCGGTGGCGGAATGGGACCTCCCCTCGGAGCCGTGGCTGTTCCTGATTGACTCCGAAGGAAAGGTGGTGGAGCGGTTTGAAGGTGGCATCGGACTCACTGAGCTCGATCCCGCGGTGCGGGCGCTGATTCGCTAGTGGGATCGGATCCGGCAAACGGCCGTGCTACCATTTGTCCTGGCACAGTTTTGATCCGAGGGCGTGGCGGCGGGACCTGATCGAGGAATCGCTCGCGTGGCGGCGAAGCCATGGTGATTGGTAACGATCCGCAACCGCGACCAGGTGTTCGGCGTTCACGAAGGCTACCGATTGGTAGTCTGGCGCTCGCCGGGCTTGGGATGCTGATCCTCGTGCTGGCATTGCGGCCGCTACCCGGATCGGACGCGGGTTCGCTCGGATCGGAGAGCTGGCATCTGGCGACGTATCCCGCGGACGCGATTACTGTGCCGGGTCTGGCGCTTCACCCCGGCCCGGCGAGCGCAACGCTGGCGGCGGCGTTGTCGCCTGTCGCCTGTCGCCGGGCCGGCCGTGATTGTGGCCGTTGCTCTACCCCCGCTGCCGGCGACGCCGATGTACGCCCTGACGCTCGATGCGGACGAATCAATTAGGAATCCATGAGCGGTATGTCAAATCCACTCAAGCATCGCCTAACCGCCCTTCGTCCTCTGGTGTGCGCGCTCCTGCTCGGGCTCGTGGGAGCATTGCTCTCTCCACTCCCCGCCGCTGGCCACGCCTTTATCAGAGAGAGCGATCCGGCGGCAAACGCGATCCTGCCCAGCTCGCCGGATTTCGCAACCCTCGTCTTCACCGAACGGCTGGAGCGGTCCTACAGCAAAGCCGAGCTGTACGATCAGGCCGGCGATCTGGTCCCTGGAACATCGTTCCGGGAAGGCGCCGACGAGTACGAGATGATCGTCGATTTGCCGCCGAACCTGGCGAACGGCACCTATTCGATCCTCTGGCGGACCCTCTCGCTCGATGACGGCCATACCGGCCTGGGCTACATTCCATTTACGGTTGGGACAGGCGCCGACGTCCAGAACCTCGTCCCGCCGGCGGCGACCGCCGTTAGCACCGGTCCACCCGAGTGGATGCGCATGGGGGCCCGTTGGCTCTCGTACCTCGGTCTGGCGGCGACGATCGCGGTCTGGCCGATCTGGATTTTTGTGCTGCGGCCCGGCATCTCGGCCGCCTGGCAGATTGGGCCCACGCTCACCCGCCGGGTGCGCGGGGTGGCGGTGGCGGCGGTGATCCTCGCCGTGCTCGGCAGCCTCGCGGTGTTGTTGGTGCAGGCGGCCGGGCTGGCGGGATCCGGCGGCCTGATCGATGGGTTGACGATCACGCTCAGCGAAACACGGTTCGGGACGATCTGGCTGCTCCGGGTCGGGCTGATCCTCGTCTACGCCGCATCGCTCTTTGCCGTCGCCTGGTGGTGGCCGTGGCGGCGCCTGCCGGCGGCAGTGTTGCCGCTGCTCCTGGGGGCGACGCTGCCTGTCACCTTCAGCGCCATGGCGCACGCGGCGGCGCAGACGGTCGGGGCGGAAACCGCGATCGCGGCCGATGCCCTCCATCTCTATTCCGCCTCGATCTGGGCGGGCGGGCTCATCATCCTCGTCGCCGCCCTGGTGCCAACCCTGCGCGATTTGACCGCGGTCGGCCGCCGGGTCGTGCTGGCGGACCTGATCCCGCGCTTTTCCCGGATCGCGCTGATCGCCTGGGCGGTGATGATCCTGACCGGGCTCTATGCCGCCTGGCTCCAGGTAGGCAATCTGGCCGCCTTGCGCCAGACCCCGTATGGCGAGTCCCTGACCGTCAAGCTGGCCCTGGTTGTGCCGTTGCTCGGCCTGGGCGCGTTCAATTTGCTGGTAACCACGCGGCGGGTCGCCGCCAGTAGCGACGAGGGGAGCGCCAATCGCTGGAGCCGCCGCTTCTCGCTGGCCATCGTGGCCGAGACCGTCCTGATCGGCCTGGTGTTGCTGGTTGTTGGCCTGCTGACCGGTCAGCCGCCCGCCCGCGAGGTCATCACCCAAAATGCGGAGCGAATCACGATCCCGCTGCTGGCCGACGACCAGCAGGCGACCCTCTACATCACGCCAGGCGCCACCGGCCCCAATCACTACCAGCTTATCCTCGGCAGCGGCCACGACCACGCGACCGGACGGAGCACGGCGCCGGTCGAGGCGCTGCTGCGGATCGAGCTGCCGGAGCGCGAGACCGGGGTGAAAGAAATTGACCTGATCCCCGCCCCGGGCGGCGCCTATGAGGCGCATGGCAGTGAGCTGAGCATCGAGGGAACCTGGAACATCGAGGTCATAGTCCGCCAACGGGGACAGAACGACTGGCGGACCAGCGTGACCCAAGCGATCGCGGTGACGCCGTCCGTGGCCGACGTGCCGCCGCCACCGCCGCGGTTTGGCCCGGCCGGGGTCGCCGGATTGCTATTGCTGGCCGCCGGACTGGCAGGGCTGATCTTGGCGGCCACCGGCAAAGCCGGCGTGATCCGGAAGGAAGCGGCGGGGTTGGGCACGGTGGCGCTGGCGCTCGGCGTCGTCCTCGTCGCTCAGGCCCGGCTCAGCCCCGATGAACTGCTGGCGAGCGCGAACCCGGTGCGGGTCGTCCCCGTCGACCAGGCGGCGGTCGTCCGCGGCGAGCCGCTGTTTGCCGCCAACTGCGCGACCTGTCACGGCCAGTATGGCCAGGGCGACGGCCCGGCCGCGGCCGATCTCGAGCCGCCGCCGGCCGATCTGACCGCGTTTCATGCCCTGGCCCACCCTGACGATGTCTACCAATATTGGATTGAAAACGGGATTCCCGGCAGCGCGATGCCCGCCTTTGCCGTCGAATTGAGCCCGGAGCAGATCCGGGATGTCGTCGCCTACATCCGCGATCTGCAAAATGAGACCGCGATAGCCAGAGACGCACCCGGGGCCGAAAGCTGCCTGATCGAGCCCCGTTCCCTGGCGGGAATGGCAAGCGTGAGCGCCACCCCCGGCGCCGGACCGCCGCCAACCCCGGCAGCGGTCACCGAGCAAGCGGTGGCGCCCGCCGTGCTGGCCGGCCTGACCGACACCGCCCGCGAGCTGGTGGCTTGTTCCAACGCCGGCGATTCGTTGCGACGCCTGGCCCTCTACAGCGACGATCGGATCCGCCTTTCCTATCCTAACGGGCCGACGCCGGCCCTGGAGCGGATGGCCGAAGCGCCGCTGCCAGTGCCCGAGCTCGAGCGGGTGGCCTTGCTTAACCTGGATGAAGCGCGGATGATGGCCG
>JACCYK010000175.1 GCA_013696525.1 Chloroflexia bacterium | reverse complement strand
ACCCACGACCCACGACCCACGACCCACGACCCACGGCTCACCGGCCGGCGGCGATGCCGGCGCCGAAGGGATCGGCCCCGCCGTAGCGGATGCCGGTCTTCGGATCGACGGCGACCCCGGTCGGGCTGGCGAAGCCGCGGGGCGAGAACGAGACCTCGACATCGACCACGTTGTGACCCATCTGCCGCAGGCGATCGCGGGTGGCGGCCGGGATCCGGTCATCCACCAGCAGCTCGGGACCGGCGCAGTCAATCAGGGGGGCGGCGCAGGCGGCTTGGATGTCCAGCCCGAAGTCGATCACGTCGATCGTCATCTGGAGGCAGGTATCCATGATCCGTCGGCCCCCGGGCGCCCCGACGCCGAGGACCGGCACCCCATCCCGCACCGCGACGACGTGGGCCATGCTCGAGGCCGGCCGTTTGCCGGGCTGGATCTCGTTGGCGGTGCCCGGTTGCGGGTCGAACAGGTTCATGCTGTCGTTCATCAGCACCCCGGTGCCCGGCACGGTGACGGCGGAGCCGAAGATCAGGGTCAGGGTCTGTGTCACCGAGACGATGGTGCCCTCGCGATCGACGACCGAGAAGTGGGTGGTGCAGCCTTCGTCGACGCCGACCGCGGCGAGGCTGGCGGACGTCCTGGCAATGTTGCTGCCAGGTTCCGGGGTCGAGGCGCGATGCTGGTCAATCTCGGACCGGCGTTCCGCCGCGTAGTCGGCCGAGGCCAGCCGGGTCCAGTTGGTGGTGACGAAATCGGGATCACCGACGTAGGCGAAGCGATCGGCGTAGCCGCGCCGGCTCGCTTCGGCGATCAGGTGCAGGGTGCTGGCGGTATTGAGCCCGGTCGCCCCGAGGTCGAAGCCGTTGAGGATATTGAGCGCCTCACCGATCGTGACCCCGCCGGCCTGGTACGGCAGCAGGACCAACTCGACGTCGCGGTAGGGGAGGACCAGCGGTTCAACCACCTTCGCCTGATAGTTGGACAGGTCGGCCTCGGTCATGATGCCGCCCAGCCGGCGTAGGTGGCCGGCGATCCGGGACGCGACCTCACCCCGGTAGAAGCCGTCCGCGCCCTGCTCGCCGATCGTGCGTAAGGTGGCGGCGAGATCGCTCTGGACGATGCGCGGCGCCGGCTGGCCGAACAGGGGGGCCGGCGGCTTGCCGTGCTGGAGGAAGATGCGCTCCGTCTCGGGGTCGCGGCGGATCGTGTCTTGCTGCGACGAGATCAGCATGCCGCGATACCAATCGACCTCGAACCCCTCGGCCGCGAAGCCGATGGCCGGGGCGGTCACCTCCCGCATCGACTTGGTGCCGAACCGGTCCAGCGCCAGCTCCATCCCGCGCACCATGCCCGGCACCGCGACCGAGAGGGGCCCGTAGGCGTTGGCTTGATCCTTGACGCCGCCGAAGCCGACCGTGGAGTGGCCGAGCTCGGCGGTCAGCTCGTACATATCGGGGCGGGCCGCGGCCGGCGCCTGCCCGAAGTAGTCGATCACCGCCCGCTCGCCGGTGGCGCGCTGGATCGTCATAAAGCCAACGCCGCCCAGCCCGCTCATCCAGGGCTCGACGACGCTGATGGCAAAGGCGGTGGCGACGGCGGCATCGACCGCGTTGCCGCCCTGGTCGAGCATGTCATTTCCGGCTTGCACCGCCCAGGGGTGCTTGGCGGCGACCATCTGCCGCCCCCCGGCCGCGAGATCACGCGAGATACGAAGCGTGGTTTCGGTGTTCATGTGGCGTCCTTTTATGAATTGCCCTCACCCCCAATCCCTCTCCCACGATTGGGCGAGGGGAGTTTTTCGTGTTCCCCCAGGATTGGGGGTTAGGGGGCCGATTTCACGCCGACCAGGTGGCGCGACGGCGGCTTCGTGGCCCAGGCCGCATCGCGGGTGACGGTGTCGTAGTGGTCGATGAAGGCGACGGCGAAGCCGACGACGCGCTCGATCCAGACCTGGCCGCGCTCCGGGGTGGCGACGCTGCCGTCGCCGGTGACGCCGTTGGTGGTCAGTTCGTCGCTATCGAGGTAGACGGTGCCGGGCGCGGCCTGGCCGGGGATTTCCACTATCGAGTAGGCCGATGGGTTCCAACCGGCGAAGGGTTGCACCGTGCCCGATTCGCGGCGGGCGTCGACCACGTCCTCCGGGTACATGCCCAGCATGGCCGAGGTCTCGGGCTCGGCGCCGTGGCCGTAGGCGGCGACGACATCGTCGTAGGTGTCGCGCATCAATTGGTAGCCGAGGCCCCAGGGGTAGATGTTGCCGATGACGATGCCGTGCTCGTCTTTCAGCTCGCGGGCGACCTGCTCGCAGACCGCCTCGTTGCCGCCGTGGTTATCGACGAAGATGATCCGGCGAAAGCCCTGGGCGATGAGCGATTGGCAGACATCGCGGACGACGTTGGCGAGCGTTTCCGGCCGGACGTGGATCGTGCCGGGAAAGGCGGCGAAGACGGCGGAGTTGCCATAGTTGATATTCGGCGCCACCAGCGCATTGGTCCGCGCGGCCGCTTGCAACGCGACATAACTGGCGACCATGTTGTCGGCGTTGACCGGAAGATGCGGCCCATGCTGCTCGACCGTCCCAATCGGGAGGAGAATGATCGGTCGTCGCGGAATTTCTTCCGCCACCTCCGCCCAGCTCAGGCGGCCGAGTTCGACGGTGCGTTGGTTCGACATCGATGCTCCTTTATGCGTCATTCGACCCCCCAGCCCCAATCCCACGGGAGTACGAGCGAGACCCCCAAGATGGGGGTAGGGGGTTGAGAAGGTTCAACTTCGCAGCCGCGGGTCGAGGGCGTCGCGGAGGCCGTCGCCCAAGGTGTTGAGGGCCAGGATCGTGATCCCGATGGCGGCCGATGGCGCGATCAGCAGCCAGGGGTTCAGCTCCATCACGTTGCGGGCGGCCGAGACCATGTTGCCCCAGGAGGGGGTGGGCGGCTGGGCGCCCAGGCCGAGGAAGGAGAGGCCCGTCTCCACGAGGATCGCGAAGCCGAGGCTGAGCGAGGTCTGGACCAGGATCGGGGCGGCAACGTTGGGCAGGATCGCGGTCCGCAGGATGCGGCCGTCGCCGGCGCCGATGACGCGGGCCGATTGGACGTACTCGCTCTGGCGGACCGCCAGCGTGGCGCCGAAGACGACGCGCACGAAGCGTGGGATGTAGACAATGGCGATCACGATAATCACGTTCTGGAGGCTGATGCCGAGGGCGGAGACGATCGCGATCGCCAGCACGATGGTGGGGAAGCTCAGGAGCAAGTCCATCGCCCGCATGATGATCGTTTCCCCCCACCCCCGGTAGTAGCCGGCTAGGAGGCCGAGCCAGACCCCGATGACGGTCGCGATCAGGACCGAGGCGATGGAGACGCCGAGCGAGATTTGCCCGGCGTAGAGGAGCCGGCTCAGGGCGTCGCGGCCGAAGTCGTCCGTCCCCAGCAGGTATTGCGAGCTGGGGGGCAGCAGCGGCATGTCGGTCAGGGTCGTCGGGCTGTACGGCGCCAGCACCGGGGCGCCGAACGAGACCGCGGCAATCAGCAACAGGATGAATGCGGAGATCGAGACCCGCGGGTTGCGCAGGGCCCGCCGCCAGGCGGATTCCACCGCCGCCGGCCCGGCCCCGCGGCGCCATCCCTGGCTCGCGATCGCGGTGGGGGCGGTCACCGGGGTGGCCGTCATCTTACGCGTAGGAGATGCGGGGGTCGAGCCAGCCATAGACCAGGTCCACCAGCAGGTTGATTAAGACGGTCAGCACCGCGATCAGGAGGACGACCCCCTGCACCACGGGATAGTCGCGGGAGCGGACGCCGGCGATTAGGAGCGAGCTGAGGCCCGGCCAATTGAAGATCGATTCGACGATGACGGTGCCGCCGAGCAGGGCGGCCAGCTCCAGGCCGACGATGCTGACCACCGGGTTCAGCGAGTTCCGCAGGGCGTGGCGCAAGATGACGAGGCGGCCGCTCAGCCCCTTCGCCCGCGCCGTCCGGATGTAATCCTGCCGGATCACCTCGAGCATCGAGGAGCGGGTCATTCGCAGCACCACCGCCACGCTGCTTAGGGAGAGCGCGATCACCGGCAGGATGATGACCCGCAGGTGCTGGCCGGGATCGACGTACCAGGGGACGAACTGGGCCGGCGGCAGCCAGCGCAGCATCAGGCCGAAGACCAGGAGCATGATGGTGCCGACGACGAAGCTGGGCAGCGACAGCCCGAGCATGGCGAAGCTGCTCAGCGCGTAGTCGGTCGCCCGGTTGGCCCGCAAGGCGGCGACGATGCCGAGCGGGATGCCGATCAGCAGCGAGACGATGGTCGAGAGCGCGATCAGCTCGACCGTGTTGCCGATCCGCTGCTGGATGTCGAGCATCACCGGCCGGCCGCTGATGACGGACGTACCAAAATCCCCCCGCGCCACGCGCCCGATCCAGGAGACGTATTGCTCGTGGATCGGGCGGTCGATGCCGAGCAGGGTACGGACCCGGGCCACCTGCTCCTCGCTAGCGGTCTCCCCCAGGATGGCGCGGGCCGGGTCGCCCGGCACCAGCCGGATCAGGAGGAAGACCACCGTCGCCACCAGGATGACCTGGACGACGAGCAGGAGCAAGCGGCGCGAGACGTACCGGCCCACCGCTTACTGATCCAGCCAGACTTGGCGCAGGTTGATCTGGGTCCAGCCGCCGCCGGCGATGTGAGCGTAGCCTTGGACGTAGTTGGCGTGGGCCTCGCCCTGGGTGCGGCGGATCAGGTAGACCCACGGCAGCACTTCGGCAATGAGGGCCTGCACCTCCTGGTAGATCTCGTCGCGCAAGCCCTCGTCGAGCGTCTGCCGGCCCTCCGTCAGCAGCGGATCGAACCGCTCGTCCGAAAAGTGGATCTGCTTGGCGAAGAAGCCGTTGCTGCCGACGTACTCGCTGAGGAAGTCGGGGTCGTTGAAGGCGGGGGACGAGCCCCAGACGTGGACCGGGTAGGTGGCGTCGGCCACCGTTTGGCGGAAGGTCAGCCACTCTTGCATTTGCAGCGTGCCGTTGATGGTCGCCTGTTGCAGCTCGGCCTGGGCCGCTTCCGCCGGCCGGGCGATCACCGAGTAGGTCGAGGTGCTCAGGATGTCGATATTGAGCGGGCTGAGCCCGGCTTCCGCCAGCAGCGATTGCGACCGCTCGTAATCGGGGACAAAGGTGCCTTCGAGGTCGGGCGCGTAGCCGACCCAGCCCTCGGGGATGACGCCGCCGGTGATCGGGGCGCCGTGGCCGCTGAAGGCGGTTTGGACCATCCGTTCGCGGTCCATGCCGTAGGCGAACGCCTGTCGCACCGCCAGGTTGTCGACCGGCGCCATGTCGTGGACGAAGGCGAGCCAGCCGAAGCCAAGGATGGAATCGGAGGCGAAGACGAAGTTCGGGTCCTCCATCAGCGTCGTCATTTGGGTGTAGGGGACGTAGTCGATGAAATCGACGGCGCCGGAGCGGAGGGCGGTGACGCGGGCGTTGTCGTCCGGCATCGGCTGGTAGTCGATGCCGTCCAGGTACGGCTGCCCGGCGATGAAGTAGTCCGGGTTCTTCTCGACCCTGATGACAATGCCGGGCTGGCGCTCGACGAAGCGGAACGGGCCGCAGCCCATCATCTCGGTCTGGGGGTCGGCGCCGCCCTCGATCCAGGCTTGCGACACGATCATCGAGGAGTGATCGGCAAGCACGTAGGGGAGGGTCACGTTCGGTTGAGACAGGATGAAGCGGACGACGTTGCCGTCACCGGCTTCGACCGACTCGACATCGGCCAGGCGGGGCGCGAGGGTGGCGGCGGTGTCGGGGTCCATGATCCGGCCGAAGGTGAAGATTACGTCATCGACCGTGACCGGGCTGCCGTCGTGCCAGGTGACGCCCTCGCGCAGCGTGACCTCATACGTCGTGTCATCGGCCCAGCCAAACTCCTCGGCCAGGTTGCCGATCAGGTTGGCGTCGTCGTCGTAGGTCAGCAGTTGGGCGTAGACCATCACCTTCAGCGCGCCCGAGGCGGCGCCGGTCGAGATGTGCGGCTCGAAGTTCGAGGGGTCGGTCGACAGCCCATAGCGAAGAATGCCGCCAGGGGTTGGGTCCGCCGATTGCGTCCGAACCGGGGGAAAGGTGATCCGGCCGCCGGTGGAGGCCGCGACCGAGGCCGGCACGATGAGGCCGCCGGCCAGCGCCGCGCCCGCCCCGGTCTGGAGCAGGCGGCGGCGGCTAACTCCGCCCGGAGTCAGATGGGTACGAGTTTGGCGGTCATGCTTGGTGGACATTGCGCTTCCTCTCCTTACCGATGCTCGAGGCTGCCGCGCGGGCAGGCGCGGGTGCGTTCGGTCGTCGCAACTACGGTTCCGTCGCGATCGTCATCATCGCACCGTTCCTCGGCGACCATCATGCCATGCGCCGGTCGAACGTGCATGACGTGCAAGTTCTTGCATCGGCCATGGCCGCGGGGCGTACGTTTGCCCGGCGCGAGGGAGCCTCCGGTTGGCGATACGATTGGCATGGCCGGTGGTCCGCTGTTGGTAAGCGCGATGGCCGTCGTTATCTCGCCGGAAGCTAAAGCCATCCGGCTGCCTCCACGCAAGCCTCCTAAAGGGGCTGGAGGACGATTTTGCGCTCGTATATTCGGAGTCACGAAGCCAATTCTAGCTTCCTTCAGGATGCTTCCGTGGGGTCAGCGGGGTGTCTTTAGCGCCCCGCGCGTGGGCATCGACGTTTAGGATGGACAGCATCGTCGCACCGCGTCAGAGCAGGAGCTTGACGCTGGCCGGGCGGTGGTCGCTGGGGCGGTCCTGGCGGCGGGCGCCGTTGTTGACGAGCTGGGCCTCGAAGGCGGCGTGGTGGATCGTGCCGGAGCCCAACTCCCGGCGGAGTGCGGGCG
>JACCYK010000174.1 GCA_013696525.1 Chloroflexia bacterium | reverse complement strand
CGCCGTGGCAATGCCCACCCAGTCGCGGTCTGCCCGCGCCAGCCCAGCTTAGCTTAATTGATACTATATATCAATATGATGGGGATACCGGCGATCGCTAGGGCCGCGTCCGCTCATGCTCGAGCGAGCCGGGTGGCGCTGCCGGGGCGGCGGCGGACCGCGGATTGTCCGCGTCGTCGTAGACATCGCGTTCGGGGTGCGGGTAGTGCAGGCGATGGCGGACGCGGGCCGTGATCACGCCGTTCTTTGGCGCAAAGAGAAAGACGAGGCCAAACAGCGCCGTCGCCACCAGGACCACGCTGGCGCCGGAGGAGACGCCGGCGTAAAAGGAGATGAATAGCCCGGCGATGCCCGCGCCGGCCCCGATCAGCGCCGCCAGGAGCATGGTCGTCGGCAGGCGGTCGGTCAGCATGCGGGCGGTGGCGGCCGGAGTCACCAGCATCGCCAGGACCAGGACGTTTCCCACGGTTTGCAGGGAGACGACGATGGTCAGGGCGAGCAAGAGCAAGAAGAGCTGATCCCAAGCCCACAGATTGAGCCCGGTGGACCGGGCGAAGGTGCGGTCGAAGGCCACCGCGATCAACTCGCGCCGGAAGACCGCCAGCGCGGCCAGGACCAGGCCGCCAACGACCGCGGTCAAGGTGAGATCGGCGGCGGAGACGCCGAGGATTGAGCCGAAGAGGAAACTGGTGACATCACGGGCAAAGCTGCCTTGGAGAGAGAGGATGGTGATGCCGAGGGCAAAGGCGCCGGCAAAGAAGACGCCGATCACGGTGTCATGGGTG
Organism: Chloroflexia bacterium; assembly: GCA_013696525.1. Classification (GTDB taxonomy): domain Bacteria; phylum Chloroflexota; class Chloroflexia; order Thermomicrobiales; family UBA6265; genus JACCYK01. Next base: position 3,654 of record JACCYK010000174.1, on the reverse strand, counting down.
AGCCGGCCGCTCTGGGTGACGATCCCGATCCCGACCGAGACGATCACCGCGGCGATGAGCGCGCCAATAAGGAAATTGGCTCCCAGCACGAAGGCGATGACCAGGCCCGGGAAGATGGCGTGGGCCATCGCGTCACCCAGAAAGGCGAGGCCGCGCAAGGTGACGAAGGTGCCGATCGTGCCGCAGATGATGCCGACCAGGAGAATGGCGAGGAAGGCATGCCGCATGAAATTAAGCTGGAGCGGCTCGCCGAGGAGCGCCATCAGGTCGGCCATCAGGCCACGTTCCCAAGCACGGGGACAACGGCCTGGCCGCCGAACGCCGCTAGCAGATTGTCGCGGCTCATGACCTCGCGGGGCGGTCCGCTGGCAATGAGGCGGCGATTCAGGAGCAGGACACGATCGGACGAGGCGGTCACCAGGGCCAGATCGTGCGTGGCGTAGACGATGGTCTTGCCGTCGCCGCGCAACTGATTGAAGAGCCCGACCAGCAGCTCCTGCGTGGGAATGTCCACCCCGGCGAACGGTTCGTCCAACAGATAGACCTCACCCTGTTGGACCAGCGCCCGGGCCAGAAAGACGCGCTGCTGCTGCCCCCCGGATAGTTGACCAATCTGGGCCGAGGCGAGACGATCCATGCCAACCTGGGAGAGGGCGTTCATCGCGGCGGCGCGATCGTCCGGACTGAAGGAGCGAAGCCGGGAGCGGCGCGGGCCGCGGCCCATGAGCGCGACGTCGAGCACGTTGAGGGGAAAGGTCCAATCGACGCCGGAGCGTTGCGGCACGTAGACGACATCGGGATTGGGCCGGCGGACCGGCGCCCCGTCGAAGCGGACGACGCCGTGGCTGGGGGTCAGCATCCCGGCCAGCGCCTTGAGCAGGGTGCTCTTGCCGGCGCCGTTCGGCCCGACCAAACTCGCCGATTCGCCGGCGGCAAACCAGCAGGTCACGTCGGCCAGGGCCGACCGATCACCAAAATGGACGCTCAGGTTTTCGACCTCAAGTCGCTTCGAGCAGGGAGCATCCATGCGTGTGTGGTCCGTCGCCGACCGGCCGTCCAGCATGCGGATGAGCCGGTGAGAAGCCGTCCGCGTTCGCCGGTGACGCGAACGGCAACGGTATCATTTATTGAGACAGCGTGTCAACTGGGCTACGCGAGCTGGCAGGCGGGGCAGGTGCCGAACACTTCCAGCGTGTGTCCGTGAATCGCGAAGTCGGTGTCTCGGCTGAGATCGCGCACCAGGTCGTCGACCGGGCAGCGGGAGAAGGCGACGACCGAGCCGCAGTCGGAGCAGACCAGGTGGTGCCGGTGGCCGGGGGTGCCGACGATGTAGGCCGGGTGCCCGTCCGCTTGCAACAGCCGGGTGACGACATCGACGGAGGCCAGGATCTCGAGGGTGCGATAAACGGTGGCGCGGCCGACGTCCGGGGCGGCCGCTTTCAGCCGGGTCACCATCCGCTCGGCCGAGAAGGGGCGCGACTGGCCCAAGATCTCGGCAATCACCGCCCGCCGGGGCGCGGTGACCCGATAGCCGTGCGCCGACAGGAGCAAGGCCACCTCTTCCAGCGTGGGGAGCGCGTTACGATCCTGGGTTGGGGCCGGGAGCATCGTCGCGAGTGCCATCATGGGGGAAAGCGTAGCACAAGTCCCGGCTGGATCGCGGCGCGGGCGCCGCGCCGTCCTGGTTCGTCGCCGTGTGATAATTGGGCGAACGAGAGGGAGGCGACCGCCACGATGTCGAGACGAGTGAATGAGACCCGGCCGGCCCGGTACGACTGGGCCGATCTGCTGCGCTTGATCTTGCTGATTGGGCTCGCCACGCTCCTGCTGCCGGGGCTGGGCGTGGACACCCGGACGGCGGCGGCGCAGAATCGATCCGTCGCCTACGCGGACTTCGACGTCACCCTCGAATTGCAAGCGGATGGCTCGTACCGCGTCACCGAGCGGCAGGTCGTCTCGTTCACGGGCGGTTCCTATCGCAACGCCTTCCGGAGCATCCCGCTGACCCGGACCGAGGGGATCGGTGACGTGACGATCACCGAAGTCACCGGCGGTGACGAGACCCCGTACGAGTTCGTCAGCCCCGGCGCCTTTGCCCAGCAAGCGGGGACGTACACGGCCGAGGTCCAGGGCTCGGAAGTCCGGGTCGACTGGTCCTTTCCACCGACCTCGAACGCGGACCGGACGTTCCTCGTGCGCTACGCCGTGGTCGGCGGCCTGCGCGTCTACGCGGAGAATGAACCGCCGTACCAGCAGATTTCGTGGATGGCGATCGGCCCGGAGCTGACCGAGAATGTGCCGGTCCGAGTGGCGTCATTGACGATCACGCTGCCGGAGCCGGTGACCGTCGATGACATCGAATACCTGCCGGCCGATGATCCGCCGGCATCGTCGAACGATGGGCAAAGCTGGACCTGGACCGCCGGCAACTTGGCGGGCGGCGACTTCTTTGAACGGAGTCTGCGTTTTTCGCCGATGGTCCAGGCCGCGGCGCCGCCGTGGCAGGCCGCCTCGGATGAGCAGGAGGCGCGTGAAGTCGCGGTCGAGGAGCAGAACGCCGTCGTCAACGTGCTGGCGCTCGGCATCGGCCTGCTGGCGCTGGTGGGCGGCGGCCTGGGCATCTTCGGCCTCTGGTACGCCAAGGGCCGGGATCCCCATACCGGCGTCGTGGCCGAGTTCCTGCCGGCGCCGCCGGATGATCTGCCGCCGGGGGTGGCCGGGACGCTGATCGATGAGACCGCCAGCGAGCATGAGTTCGTGGCGACGATGGTCGATCTGGCGAAGCGGGGTATCATCCGGATCAATGAAGAGTCGAGCGGCGGCATCATGGGGCTCGGTGCCTCGCGCGATTTCGATCTCACCCTGCTCGATGTGGACAAGCCGCGGGCGGCGTTTGAGACCGACCTCTTGCAGGCGATCTTTGGCCACACCCTCGAGGCGACGGCGACCGTTCGTCTGAGCGAAGTCAAGGACCGGGTCGATACGGCCCGGCCGGCGATCCTCAACGACCTCTACGAGGAGCTGGTATCCCGCGGCTATTTCCCCAACTCGCCGGAGCAGACCCGCGGCCACTGGCGCACCGTCGGCTGGGTGATCGCCGGGGGAGCGATCATCAGCGGCTTTATCCTGAACGGCGTCGTGTCCGGCATCTCATCGCTCGTCTGGCTACCGATCATCGTGATCGCCCTGCTGGGGATCGTGGTCGTCATGTTCAGCGGCGCCTTTCCGAAGAAGACGCCGGCCGGGGCCGAGGCCGCCGCGCGCTGGCTGGCCTTTAAGCGGTACCTCGAATCGATCGAGAACTACGAGGACTTGAACGAGGCGCAAGGCATCTTCGAACGCTACCTGCCATTCGCCATCGCCTTCCATATCGACCGCTCCTGGGTGCAGAAGTTCGCCGCCGTGCGGGCGCCAGCGCCGGAGTGGTACGGAGACGGCGGCACCGTCATGATGCCCGGCACCTATGGGCCGGGCGGGAGCTTCGGTCGCCAGCGGCGGCGCGGCGGCAGTGTCGTCTTCCTGCCGGGTGGGGGCTGGCCGGGCGGCGGCGGAGGGTCGCCAGGCGGCGGCATGGGGACCGGCGGCGACGGCGGCGGCTTCGACGTTCCCGATTTGCAGGGCGGATCCGACGCGGCCGGCCGGTCGCTGCAAGAC
>JACCYK010000163.1 GCA_013696525.1 Chloroflexia bacterium | reverse complement strand
AGCGAACGATTCGCGGCAAGCGGGCCCGGCTTGAATCAGGGAAGATTCATGGCTTTGGCAGCGAACTCTACGGCTACCACCGCGACAAGGCGGCCGGTGTCCGAGTCATTGTCGAGCCAGAGGCGGCGGTCGTTCGCCGCATCTTCACCCGGATCGCGGCCGGCGATGCCATCCGGGCCGTTGCTCGCGATCTGAACGTCGAGGACGTGCCGTCGCCGGCGGCGGGGAAGCGCGATCTATCGGCCGCCGGCGGCAAGACCCCGCGTTGGAACAAATCCTCGATCTGGCGCATCTTGACCAACGCCGCCTATCGCGGCGATAGCCGTAGAGTTCGCCGCCAAATCCATGAATCTTCCCTGATTCAAGCCGGGCCCGCTTGCCGCGAATCGTTCGCTCACGCGCCTTTTCCCGCTCCACGCGTGCCGCGTAGCCACGAACAAAGCGGATCAGTTGACCCTCTGGTGAATCGTCTAACGGTTCGCTAACGAACTCGACTGCGACACAATACCGGTCAGCTTCAGTCAGTATCACTCCCAAATGCACAGGGTCGCGGCTCAGTCGGTCGATGGCATAACAGACTAGGACATCGATGTCCCGCTCGCGTATCGATTTCCGGATGGACGTCAGGTGAGGTCTATCCCACAGTTCAGCCCCGCTGTAGGTCTCCCGGTAGACATGCGCCTCGTCAACTTCATAACCATGGGCGCTCGCATATTCGCGACAAAGGGTGGTCTGCGTCTGCAGACTGGCACGTGACTCGCGTGTGCATGGAGACGGAGATCTTCCGAGGATGACCTTCTGATGGGGGCCACATGATCTGCATCTGCTGGAGTTCCACCGCATTTGGCTTCCTGGAGGCGGTGCGCTAGCGCAACGTCAGACCCAGGCTAAAGGATCGGACAACGAACCGAACAGAATTGTGTTCAGGTGAATGTGGTCTGAACCCGGAAAACTGGTCCACCGCGAGCCTTAGAATGAATGCAGCGTGACCTGCCCCCCGGTTTGGTCCAGGCCAAGCGTTAGCCTGGGGCCTCCAAGACGGGTGTCCAGCCGGCCAAAAAGGCCGCTGGGGTTTGCTGTTTGAGCGCCCGATGCGGACGCTCCTGGGTGTCCTCGATCTGCCATCGTTCGCTGGCCTGGCACGCTTCCTCCAGGGACGCGAACCCGTGGTGATCGCGACACTCGGCCCGAAAGTGGCCGTTGAACGATTCCACAAAGGCATTATCCGTTGGCTTGCCCGGACGGGAAAACTCGAGTTGGACTTGGTGGCGGTAGGCCCAGGCATCGAGGGCCTTGGAGACGAACTCCGGGCCATTGTCAATGGCGATCCGCTTGGGCACCCCAGTGGTGCATCGCAGGTGGTCCAACACCGCCACCACCTGCTCGCCGGTCAAGGAGGAGCCGACCGCGATTGCGGGACTCACTCGGCTCACGTTATCCACTATCGTCAACAGCTGGAAGCGCCGCCCATTGACGAGGCTGTCGGTCATGAAATCCATGCTCCATCGTTCCTGGGGAATCTGGGCGGGAGGCGGCACGGCGCGGGGGAGGCTGGTCCGCTTGCGGCGGCGCTTGACCCGGATGCCAAGTCCTTCCTCACGATACAGCCGGTAGACGCGTTTGTGGTTGACCCGCCAGCCCTCGCGCTGTAAGAGCACATGCAGGCGCCGGTAGCCATACCGCAGAGCGCCGGACGGCTCGCAGAAGTGTACCCGCAATGCCGGCTAATCCTACGTGCCTGCCGTAACGCGACAGGGCAATCGCATTTGAATCGAAACGGCCCGGCTCGGACCCCGAAATGCAGAGTTTTACTCAGCTTCTGCACACGAATCGAATGAGTCGGCGCCCATGCCCAATCGAGACCCTCTCGCAGACATCGTCAAATGCGATTGCCCTGCGTAACGCGAGCGATCTGTCGCGTCACGCCCGCGAAGGCGTGCGCATCGTTCGCTGTTCCGAATACCTACTCGGCAGACATGACCCACGGTCTGCACGGAAATCTCTCGTTTGGTCAGTCGTGCCTCATGAGCATCCGATTGTCCATGTCTGTTTGATCCCAGTCCGGGCGCCGTCACTGTCTTGACACTCTAGATCACCGTGCTTAGAATGGCTTGGCTGACGAACCGCCATGTTCATAGGCGATACCGCTATCAGTGACAGATGGCGGTTCGATCACCGGCCATTGAACCGACGCGGCAGTGTTTCGTGCCACTGGAAGGGCGTGTTGGGACTCAACATTCTTGCAACCATCGACACGCCCGCTAGCCAGGCGATCGAGAAACGACCCAGGCTCAATAAAACAACGAGCTTGCGACTCATGCGTACTCCCCGCGCAACTGGCTACGTGCGACAGAATCCCAATCGCCGCCGGACCAGCCCGGAGCGGGCGGGCGAATTCGCGCAATTCCTTTTGCAGGCAAGTTGCGCCATTTCTGTTCGACACAATTGGAACTCGCTTGCGAATGAACTTGCCGGCGTCGTCACCGGGCCACGTCACCGTTCCGCCACCGACAGGAGCCGGGTATGAGAGAACCGGACGGCGTGGGTAGTCTGCATGGCGGCGCCGCGGTCGTGACCATCACCCCTCCCCTCGGTACTCCCCTCGCTGGCTTGTTTCGTGAGCGACGAGCGACCAGGATCGAGCAGGACCTCACGGTGCGGGCCCTCGTGCTGCGGAACGACACAACCACCGTTGCTCTCGTCGTCTGTGATCTGATCTGGCTGACCGGCATCACGGTCGCCGCCGCCCGCAAGCTCATCGAACACGGCACCGGAATTCGACCCGCCCACGTCATGATCTCCTGCACACACACCCACACCGGCCCCGCGACCTCGGATGGTCTTGTGATCGAGGCCGATCCAACGTACCTCGATTGGGTCGCGGCCCGAATCGCGGAGTGCGTCGCCGCCGCGGTCTGTCGTCTGGTGCCAGTCACGGTTGCCAGCGGCGCTGCCGAGGTTGCCGGCGTCTGCTTCAACCGCCGCTTTCTGATGGCGGACGGCACCGTCGCCTTCAATCCAGGCCCGCGGAACCCCAACATTCTCCACAGCGTTGGCCCGGTCGATCCCGTCGTCACCAGCGTCCTCGTCGAGGATGTGGCCGGCAACCCTGTCGCCCTTTCGGCCAATCTCTCCCTGCACTACGTCGGCACCGATGACGAGTGCGCCATCTCGTCCGACTACTACGGCTGGTTCGCCGCCAATGTGCGGGACTGGCTGGGAGCGGGTTGTGTGGGCCTGCTCACCAATGGTGCCTCTGGCGATATCAACAATGTTGATGTCACCGCGACGCTCTCCATTAGAGGTACCGCTCGCGCCCGGTTGGTCGCCCGTGCCGTCGCTGCCGCGGCGATCCAGGCCACCGCGATGCAACGGCGCGAACGCGCTCCGGTCCTGCGGGGGACCAGCACCCGGCTCACCCTGCATCGCCGCGCGATTAGCCCGGACGATATTGCCCTGGCGGAGAAGATCCTGGCGACGCCGGCTGCCGAAGCGCCACCACCTGCCGCTTTCAGCTTTGTCGTCGGCCAGCCGATTCCCGGCTACCAGATCCGACAGTACGCGATCGAGACGCTCAAGGTTGGGGCTAAACCGGTATCCGGGACCGCCGAATTGCAGATCATGCAGGTCGGACGAGCCGCGCTCGTCGGCCTCCCCGGCGAAATCTTTGTCGATTTGGGTCTCGATCTGAAGCGCCGCCTGCCCGCGCCGGTGACCGCGGTGGTGAGTCTCGCCAACGATCACATTGGCTACGTGCCAACCCGCGCCGCCTACGCCCAAGGCGGCTACGAAACGTGGGCTACACGCTCCTCCTGGACTGCACCCGGCACTGGGGAAGCGGTGGTCGATGCCGCCGTCACCTTGTATGAGGCGATGATGGCTCCCGGCTGACCCCGCCCTGGGCCGGCTTTTCACGGCAGAGAAGGAGGTCGCCAACAACGGGCTCAAACACGTTGGAGGGAAGGAGGCTGAACCCGCCTGTCTCGATGACGCCGCCGCCAGTGCCTCAAGGCGGTGATCTTTGCCGCGAAAGGATGAACTCAGATGATGACCAGTCCCGTGAACCGTCGCTCTCTGCTCCTCGGCGCGGCCACGGCCGCGGGTTTCGCCGCCCTGCCCCGCGAATACGTACTGGCCCAGGAGAGTGGCGGCCAGGAGTTCCGGATCGCCACCACGGTTGGCATGGGATCCCAGCTCGATCCGCATCTCACCTACGGGGTGACCAGCATCGGTCTGATGACCTATTTCATGTGGGCCGGTCTCACCCGGATGGACGAGAATCTAGAGATCGTTCCCGACATCGCCGCCAGCTGGGACGTCAGCGACGACGGCCTGGTCTACACGTTCCATCTCGACCCGGACCGAAAATACAGCGATGGTTCGCCGATCACCGCCAACGATGTCGCCTGGTCGTGGCAACGCTCCCTCAACCCTGAAACGCAGAGCATCGTCGCCGGCGCCTACATGTCGAACATCGTCGGCGCGCCTGAATACTGGCGAGGTGAGACCGAGGAGCTGCCACCCGGCATCAAGGTGGTCGATGACCAGACCCTGGAGGTGACGCTCACCGCGCCGCAGAATTACTTCCCCAAGATCCTCATTCATCCCTCGACGATCGTCGTCAAGCAGTCGGATGTCGAGGCCGGGACGCCGGAAAGCCCGTGGTGGCGAACGGCCAAGGCGTTTAGCGGCCCCTTCGCCCTCACCGACTACCAGGAGGGGCAATCGGCGACCCTGACGGCGAACCAGCAGTACCCGCGCCAGAGCGCGATCACCACGTTGATCTACCGCTTCGTTGAGGACGCCCAGACCCAGTTCCTGCTCTACCAGAACGACGAGGTCGATCTCTCTCCATTGGGAGTCACCGATGCCGAGAACATCAAGAACAGCGACGACTCCTTCCGAGACGAATTTCTCGATCCCGCCATCTGGGCGCAGACCAATCTCTACTTCCGCAACGATCTGGCCCCGTTTGACGACGAGCACGTGCGGCGGGCCTTCATGCTGGCGATCGACAAGGAGACTTTTCTCGCCAGCGTGTTGCGTGGGCTCAATCCCAACCAGAACGGCCTGATCTTCCCTGGCCTACCGCCATACAATCCCGACCTGGCGCCGATCCCGTTTGATCCGGAGGCGGCGCAAGCGGAGCTTGCGGCCTCCACCTACGGCAGCGCCGAAGGCTTGCCTCCAATTGAGTTCAACATGTTCGGCGACGAAGCCGGAGCCGATCAACGTACCGTTGTCGTCCTCCAGGAGATGTGGAAGCAGAATCTGGGTGTCACGGTTGAAACCCGGGTCGTGCCGACGTATGACGAGATGCTCACGACTGATGTTCACATCGTCGTCGCCGGCGAGGCGCTGCACTACCCGGACCCGTATCAGTGCATGTCGTACCTGCGGAGCGGCCAGTCGTTCAACATTGCTCGCTTCAGCAACGAGGAGTGGGATACCAAGCTCGAACAAGCCGCTACCACGCTGGATGAGGCGGAAGCCGTCACGCTGTACCAGGAGCTGGAACAGTACATCATCGACCACGCCGTCCTCTACCCGCTGTATCAGTGGTCGGCCTTCTTTGTGGTCAAGCCGACGGTGCGGAACGTGCAGGTCACGTCGATGTACACCTTCCCCAATTTCGATCAGGTGACGAACGCGGGCTAGCGTGCCGGGCGGGGCGGT
>JACCYK010000131.1 GCA_013696525.1 Chloroflexia bacterium | reverse complement strand
CCGCGGCGCAGGAGGCGACGCCGGAAGCCAACCAGGATGGGGCTGAGGACCAAGCTCAGGACGGGCTCAGCCAGGAGGTCGTCGAAGCCTTCAGGGTGCTGCCGGGCCAGAAGGGGCTGAAACTCTGGGCCCCGCCGGACGCCGGCCGCCCTGAATGGTCGGTCTGGCACGACCCGGACGAGCAGCTTTTCATCGCCAGCGCCTTCAAGGGCTTCGTCCTGGCGGAGTGCCTGCGGCTCGAGGAAGCGGCGCTCGACCCGCGGAGTGATACCCCGCTCGCGGTCCAACTCAACGCCCGGCTGGCCCAACAACTGCCGCTCGACGAGGCGGTCTTCTCGCCGGACGCGACGGTCTTCAATCCGCCGAATTTGACTGGCGCGGTGAGCCTGCGGACGGCGCTGGAGGCGATGATCTCGCACAGCGACAATACCGCCACCGACATGGTCCTTCGGCACGTCGGGTCCGAGCGGGTCCAGGCCTTCGTCGAGGAGATCGGTCTCCGCCAGACCCGCATCCCCGCCAGCACCCGCCAGTTCATCGGGTATATTTTCGGCGTGGCCGACTGGCAAGCCACGACCTGGGCCGAGACCCAGGGAGCCGGTGGCACGCCACGTCCAATCCTCAACGACACGATTACCATGGCCAGCACGCCGGCCGACCTCGTCTCCTTCTACGCGCGGGCGTTGCAAGGCGAGTTCTTCCGCTACGCGGAGACGTTGGCGGTCCTCCGCGCGATCCTCAGGCTGGCCGATGCCATCCCACGGTCAATGCCGCTCGGGGTGAGCGGCTTCGGCAAGGGCGGCGCCATCACGTTCGGGGGAAGCAACGCCCTGACCTTCGCCGGCGGCATGTACGTGCCCGACCGGTGGGTCTACTTCGCCCTGCTGCTCAATTGGACCGACGATGAGGTTGGACCAGACTCGGCGATTCAGGGGCAGTACATCGCCGCCGCCAAGACGATCTTCACGCTCGTGCGAAACCGCCTCGGGGCTTAGCGTGCTTTAGGAAAACCGGGGCGGCGGATGGTCGGCGGTGGCATGAGCAAGCCGATGCTGAGCGATGCTCCAAGGGCGGTCGTCGCCCCGCTACTCCCGACTGGGCCACCCAAGCCAACAGGCGGGCGACCCCTACGGCAATTTGCGAATGAGCTGACGGCTCAGGAGGCGACTCGTGCTCAGTCCTGAAAGGACTTCGTGATGCTCAGCGCGGACTTCCAGTCCAGCGCGAAGCCAGGGCGGCGATTGCGCTGGACAACTCTTTCGATAACCGCACTACTGCCGGAGCGGGCCGTCATACGAGGGTACAGGGACGTTTCGGGGCGACGGCTGCCGCGGAAATGAGACGAGGAGGTCCGAACATGTCCACTATGCCGTGGGGACTGGATCACGACGCCAGGCTCGCGGCGATTCACGGTGACTTGGCACAGGTCAGCACGGCGACCGCGTGTCACATGCTGGTGAAACGGGGCTGGCGGAACACCTATATGCTGGGGCTGCTGCCGCTGCAACCGCTGGGGACGGGGCGGCGGCTGGTCGGACGGGCCCGGACATGCCAGTACCTGATGCGGCGCGGCCCGGAAGGACCCCACGATCCGGCGGCGCGGCGGCGGTCAGCCGAGATCGTCCTGATCGAGCAGCTTGAGCCCGGTGACGTAATGTGCATCGACGCGCTGGGGATGGCGACGGCGGGCATCATCGGCGACATTTTGGCGACCCGGATCCAGGCGAGGGGCGCGATCGCGGCGGTGATCAACGGCGCGGTGCGGGACTCGCCGTACATCAAGGAAGTGGGGTTGCCAGTATTCGCCGCGTCGATCCACCCGTCGGCCAGCGGGCGGGAACTGGTGGCGGTCGATTTCGACCAACCGATTAACATGGCCGGCGTCTACGTGATGCCGGGCGACATTCTTTTGGCCGACGATGAGGGGATCATCGCCATGCCGCTCGACCTGGCGGCGTACGTCGCCGAGCACGGTCCACCGAAGGAGCACCTCGAACTGTGGATTCGAGCGCAAATCGCGGCCGGTGGCTCAGTTCACGACTATTACCCGCCGTCGCCCGAGGCGATCACGAAATACGAGCGCGAGACCGGGCGGGCGGCGCCGGACTCCTGAACGGACCGCGAGGGATGCACGGAAACCCAATCGATTCTCGTCTCGGCTTGGCGCAAGGGGTGGCAGCGTGAAGATTACCGATGTTCGTACCGCCGAGATCAAGGGACACGGGTACTCGACGTATGTCCGCGTTTACACGGACGAAGGTCTGATCGGCAACGGGGAATGCATTCACGGTGGCGAGGGCTGCCCGGAAATGGTCCACGCCTTGAAGCACTTCGTAATCGGGGAGGATCCGCTCAACGTCGACATGCTCTTCGAGAAAATGCGCCGTGGCCGTCTGTTCGACGGTGCGATGGCGGGCGCCACGGTGACGGCAATGACCGGGATCGAGATCGCGCTCTGGGACCTGGCGGGCAAAGCATTGGGCGTGCCGGTCTACCAATTGCTGGGCGGCAAGTTCCGTGACACCGTTCGCCTCTACTGCGACAGCCATGCCGGCAAGGACTTTTCGCCCGCGGCCTACGCCGAACGGGCCCGTGAGGTGGTGGCCCTTGGCTTCGACGCCATCAAGTTCGACGTTGACGAGACGCGGGCGGGTCACCGGAACGACCAGTGGTCCTGGCACGCCTCCAACGCGGAGCTCGACTGGATGGTCGACCGGGTAGCGGCGGTGCGGGAGGCGGTTGGCCCTGAGGTCGATCTCGCGATCGATATGCATGGGCGGTATGACATCGCGAGCGGCATCGCCGTGGCGAGGGCGATGGCGCCCTTCCGCCTGCTCTGGTTGGAGGAGCCGGTACCCCCGGAAAACGTGGCCGCGATGCGGGAGGTCAAGCGCGTCTCCCCGGTGCCGCTCTGTGCCGGCGAGAATCTATACCTGCGCTGGGGGTTCCGCGACTTGATTGAGCAGCAGGCGGTTGATTACATCATGCCGGACATCCCAAAGTGCGGCGGCCTCTCGGAATGCCGCAAGATCGCCAATTTCGCCGAGATGTACTATGTGCCGCTGGCGCCGCACAACGTTTGCGGTCCGTTGGGCACAATGGCCT
>JACCYK010000130.1 GCA_013696525.1 Chloroflexia bacterium | reverse complement strand
ATCCCGACCATGAAGCCACGACCCCGGACTTGTCGAACCTTCGGGTGCCCCAGCGCCGTGATTTGTTCCACGAGTTGAGCGCCGAGTTGTCCCGATTTGGTGTAGAGATCGCGTTCGCGGAGCGCGGACAACGTTGCCAGCGCGGCGCGGGCGGCCAGCGGGTTGCCACCGAAGGTGGTGCCGTGGGTGCCGGCCGGCAGGGCGGCGCTGATCGCATCCGTGGTCATGGTCAGGCCGATGGGGAAGCCGTTGGCTAGCCCTTTCGCCGTGCAGAGCAGGTCCGACACGATCCCCGACGCCGAGATCGCGAACGGCGCCCCGGTCCGGAACCCGGTCTGCACCTCGTCCGCGATCAGCAGCGCGCCATGACGGGACGTGGCTTCGCGAGCGGCGTGCAAGAACTCGTCCGCGGCGGGATAGACCCCGGCCTCCCCCTGCACCGGCTCGAGGATGAGCGCCGCCGTCTGGCCGTCGATCGCCTGGTCGAGGGCGGCCGCGTCATCGAACGGGACGTGCGTCACCTCGTGCCCAAACGGCGCAAAGGGAGCCCGGTACTTCTGATCGGCGGTGGCGGCCAGGGCGCCGATCGTCCGCCCGTGGTAGCCACGCTTGGCGGCCACGATGTTCGAGCGCCCGGTCGCGGCGCGGGCAAACTTGAGCGCCGCTTCGATCGCTTCCGACCCGGAGTTGGTCAAGAAGGACCGCGTCAAACCCGGCAGCGCGATCGTCGTCAGCTCGTGCAGCAACGCCGCCCGGACATCGCTGTAAAAACTCTGGTGCCCGGTGGTCAGTGTCCGCAATTGATCGCTGACCGCCGCCGTGAACCCCGGATCGGCGTGGCCGAGGATGGCCACCCCGTAATTGCTCATGGCGTCGAGATATTTCCGGCCGTCGCTGTCGAACAGGTAGGCGCCTTCGCCCCGCACCAGCGCGATCTCGCGCTTGGCGTAGAGGGCGACCTGATGCTCTTGTTCAAGGCGCTGGATCTCGGCGAGATCCAGCCCGGCGAAGGCGGTGGTGATCGTGGTGCTCATCGTCTCTCCCGTCTCCCCGGTCTCGCTCGTCATGCGTGCTCGTGGGCCAAAGATTACGCGCTGACCGGCTCGGCGCGGGCAACGACGGTCGTCCCGTTGCCGGCGAGCGCTCGCCGTATTGGTTGCTCGACCCGGCCATCGGCAAAGATGACCCGGCCCACGCCACGCTCGATCGCGCCGAGCGCGGCTTCGACCTTGACGATCATCCGGCCGCTGGCAATGGCCAGCGCCGCCTCGGGCCGCGACGCATCGAGCTCCCGGATCAACGTCGTCTCGTCGGCGCGGTCGGCCAGCAAGCCGGGCGTATCGGAGAAGAAGAGCAGCCCATCGGCGCCGAGCGCGATCGCCAGCTCCAGCGCCAGCTTGTCGCCATCGACATTGATCGGCACCCCGTCGTCGCCGAACGCCGGCGGTGTCAGCACCGGCAGGTAGGCCGCCTCCAGCAAGAGCCGGAGCAGCCGGGTATCGACCGCTTCCAGGGTGCCGGCGTGGTCATCGCGATAGACCCTGGTCTTGCCGTCCTCGGTGCCGCGCAGGACCGGCTTGCGCCGGCCGCGGGCGATCTTGCCATCGATCGCGCTTAGGCCGACGGCATTGACCCCCGCCGTCTGCAAGGCGCTGACCAGCCGCTTGTTGACCTTACCGCAATAGGCCATCAGCATCGCGTCCATGGTCGCGGCATCGGTGTAGCGTGTCACCCGGCCGCTGGCCGACGTCACCATCCGCGGCGGCCTGCCTAAGTCACGGCTCAGTTGGCTGAGTTCCGCGTTGCCGCCATGGACGATGATCGCTGGTTGGTCCAGCGCCGCCAGGTCACGGGCAAAATGATTGAATCCGCGTTCGCCGATCGCGGCGCCGCCGCCAATCTTGATAACCAGCATCCGCTGCTCCCTGGTACCGTTCTCCCGCGGCGCGGCGTTAGATTGGGTGCAGGCCGGGAAATTCCAGACCGGCCGTCTCGCCGCAGCCACAGCGGATGTTCATCGCCTGCACCGCCTGGCCGGCGGCGCCCTTCATCAGGTTGTCGAGGGCGGCCATCACCACCACGCGGGTCGAATCGGGGTCACGCTCGAAGCCGACATCACACCAGTTTGAGCCGGAGAGCCATTTCGGTTCCGGATAGCGGTGAATCCCGCTCGCTTCCTTCACCAGCCGCATGAATGGCTCGTCCTTGTAGGCGGCCCGATAGATGGCCCACAACTCTTTGTCCGAGAGCTGCTCCTTCAGAAAGACGTGAGAGGTCGCCAGGATCCCTCGCACCGCTTCGATCGCGGTGGCGGAGAAGGCGACCTCCGGCGCGGCGCCGCCGACCGTCAGCTCCTGGATCACCTCGGCGCTGTGCCGGTGCCCGGTCGGCTTGAACGACCGCAGCGCGCCGCTCCGCTCCGGGTGATGCGACCCGAGGCTGGGGCCACCGCCCGACCCGGAGGAGCCGGTCTTGGCCTCGATCACGACCGGGGACGCGGTGTCGACGAT
>JACCYK010000127.1 GCA_013696525.1 Chloroflexia bacterium | reverse complement strand
TTGATCGCGAACGGCTTTTCGCACAGCACATGCTTCCCGGCGGCAAGGCAGAGCAGGGTGCTGGCGCAATGGTCCGGATGCGGGGTCGAGATGTAGACGACATCGACCTCGGGATCGGCGGCGAGCTGCCGGTACGAGGCATAGCGCCGGGGCACCGCGAACTCGTCCCCAAACGCATCGGCCGTGGCTTGGGCCCGCGAGCCGACGGCGACCAGCTCAGCATCGGGCACGGCGGCGAGCCCGCGGGCGAAGTGGTGGGCTATCTTGCCGGTGCCGATGATGCCCCAGCGGAGCGGCCGCCCCTCGGCCACGGTCGTCATCGTCACGGTGTCGCGCCCTCCTCTTGTCGGGACGATCGCGCTCGCTCGCGGCGGAGGCGACGGTCGAGTGCGGCCGCATCCAGCAGCACCAGGTTGTCACCGGCAAAAAAGGGGTCCGCCGTGATCTCCCGCACCGCCCAAGCGGGCGGCGTGATTGCGGCCAGGGCGGCGCTGTCGGTGGACTCGACCTCGCTGATGACCAGGCCCGCCAACGCTCCTTCAAACACATCGATATGAAATGGCGCGGCTTGGTCGTCCAGCCGGAACCACCGCTTGCGGAGCCGCCGCCCTGGCAGCACGGCGAGTAGATCGTACTCCGCCGCCGAGAGATAGATGTTCACGGATAGATGTTCACGATCGGTCCGCCGCGCGGGTCGTCGCGCGGGTACTTTTTGCAGAGCTTGAACACCGGCGCGGACCCATCGAAGGCGGTCATCGCCCGGAGCCGGAGACGGCTCGACCGCACGGACAAATCCTCGATTAGCCAGCCCTCCGGGCCGGGGAGCGGCGGCAGCGCGTCCGGGTCGAGCAAAAAGCGGCGTTCCTGCTCCAGGATCGCATACTTGGGCAGCGTCATCGTCACTCCCATCCGCGGCGATACCCCGTCACGAGTCCTGGCTTGCCCGCGCCGCCGCCGGGTCCGACGGCTCCCCATCCGACATTGCCTGTCGCCGCCGGCGCGCCAGCTCGATCTCGCGCGGCGTCCTCGGGCCGCGGGTGGCGTGGGCGATCGCCGCCAGCGGGAATTTTGGCGCCCGATCGTCATACAGGAGGCCGTTCTTCTCCTGGTACGTATCGGCGAACTGGGTGTAGCAGAAACCGGCGAAGGGCAGGCCGCGGACCACGGCCAGCAGGCGCTCGTAGCGGGCCTGGAAATCGGCCGCGCTCTCCGCCCGGTCGTAGCCCCAACTCCGCTCCCGCTCCTCCGGCGGCGTGTAGGCGATGCCCCCGAACTCGGAGAGCACCCAGGGCTGGCCCGCGTCCACGGCGCCCGCCAGGCGGAGCCGGCGATGGCCGGGCCGCTCCTGTAGCAGGACATCGTCCCGGCTCTGGCTCGCGTAGCGATCACCGAGCCGGTCCGCGTCATGGTCGTAATCATGGATGCCGATCAGGTCGGTCTCGACGCTCTCCCAGCCATCGTTGTCGATCACCGGCCGCGATGGATCGAGCGCCTTGGTCAGCCGGTACAGCGCCCGCACCGCGTCGCGCTGCGCCGGGTCCAGCGGCAGGTCCGGCACCCCCCACGACTCGTTGAACGGCACCCAGGTGACGACGCAGGGATGACCGAGATCACGCCGCATCGCCTCGGTCCAGGTGTGGGTCAGGCGGAGGATCGCCTCCCGGCTAAAGCGGTAGGCGCTGGGCAGCTCTTCCCAGACCAGCAAGCCGAGCCGGTCGGCCCAATAGAGGTAGCGCGGGTCTTCGATCTTCTGGTGCTTACGGGCGCCGTTGAAGCCCATCGCCAGCGTCAGCTCGATATCGCGCCGCAGCGCCGCCGGCTCCGGCGCGGTCAGGCCCGATTCCGGCCAGTACCCCTGATCCAGTACCAGGCGGAGCGGAAACGGCCGGCCATTGAGCATGAACCGGTCGCCGTCAACCGCGACCGAACGCAGCCCGATGTAGCTCCGGACATCATCGATGACGGCGCCGCCGCCGTCGCGCAGCCGGAGCCGGGCCTGGATCAGGATCGGCGATTCCGGGCTCCAGAGCAGATCCTTGCGCGCATCGTCGATGCCCGGGTCCGGCAACTGGATGACCCGCCGCACCTCCCGGTCGATCACCGAGTAGGTGTCGCGGGCCAAGATGCGCTGGTCGGGCCCCGTCCCAACTGACAGGTGGACCTCCAATTGGAGATCGGGCGGGTGGCCGCTGGTGCGAACCTCCAGCCCGATTTGCCACCCCGCGACATCCGGCGTCCAAAGCAGGGACTCGATCCAGACCGGCGGCAGCCGTTCCAGCCAGACGGTCTGCCAGATGCCGGTCGTGCGGGGGTACCAGATCGAATGCGGCTGCCGCCGCCAGTCCTGCTTCCCTCGCGGCTTCGCCAGCTCACGCGGGTCATCCTCGGCCCGGACGATGATCTCGACCGGCTCACCAGCGCGCCCGGCGGCCGAGATGTCGAAGCTGAACGGCGTGTAGCCGCCCGCGTGCGTCCCCGCCAATTCGCCATTAACCCAGACCGTCGCCACCTCATCGACCGCGCCAAAATGGAGCAGCAGCCGCTCCCGCTCGGCCAGATCCACCGGGTCAACCAGGCGCCGGTACCAGCAGGCGCGCAGAAATCCGGTCTCCCCGATGCCGCTGAGCGGCGTTTCCGGCGCGAACGGCACCCGGATCCGGCGCTCCCAGACCACCTCGGCCGGCGTCGCCCATTTCGCCTCCGGGTCGAGTGCGAACTGCCACTCCCCATCCAGGCTCGTGGCGCCGTCACGCCGCAACAGCGGTCGTGGATAGTCATCGGTCGCGAACACATCGGCTCCTATCAGCGGGCATCCATTACCTTGGCGGCATGTGACAGTAAATGTGTATTGCCCACGCCATAGTAGAGTAACGGACAGAGGCCGGCATGTTCAGGGAGTGTGGATATGGATGATGTCCTGCTGCGGGCATCGGGGATCAGCAAGCATTTCGGTGGCATTGCGGCGTTGCGCGGGGTCGATCTCGAGCTGCGGGCGGGCGAGATCCATGCCCTGATGGGCGAGAACGGGGCCGGCAAGTCGACCATGGCCAAGATCATCGCCGGGGTCGAGCAGCCGGATAGCGGCACCATCTCCTTGCGCGGCCAACTCGTCTCTTTCCGCGACACGACCGACGCCGTCAACGCCGGCATCACCATTGTCCTCCAGGAGCTGAGCCTGATCCCCGATCTCTCGGTCGCCGAGAACATCTTTCTCGTCCACCGCGACGCCTATCGCGGCGGCTTCTGGCTCGACCGCGAGACGATCCGGACCCGAACCGAAGCCCTCTTCCAGCGCCTGGAATGGGAGCATCCGGTCGGTCCCGACCGCAAGGTGAGCCAGCTCTCGGTCGCCGAGCAGCAGATGGTCGAGATCCTTCGCGCCCTCTCGCTCGAGGCCCGCCTCTTCATCCTGGACGAGCCGACCGCCGCCCTCAGCCCGCACGAGGTCGCGATCCTGTTCAAACTGATCCGCCGCCTGCGGGATCAGGGCGCCACCTTTCTCCTCGTCACCCACCGGCTGGACGAAGTCTTCGCCCTCGCCGATCGCATCACCGTCTACCGCGACGGCGCCCCCTCCGGCCGCTTCGAGACGGCGGCAACCGACCAGAACGAGCTGATCCGGGCGATGGTCGGCCGCGACCTCGGCGACCTGTTCGGCGTCCGCCAACGC
>JACCYK010000122.1 GCA_013696525.1 Chloroflexia bacterium | reverse complement strand
TGACATCCATCCGGATCCGTGGCCAGAGATCGGCAAGCTGGTCCACGGTCAGCGAACCGTCGATCACCGCGTTCGGGCTCGATGGCTCCGGGCCGGGCGGCGGACTCGGCGAATCCTGAATGACTGGTTGGGCGATCGGATGTGGCGTGTCAGAGCCACGAACTCGATCGCGAAGTGAGATCGTCGGGGACGACGGCTGAACCGGCGTTTCCCGGGTGGACAGGCTGTCGGCGGAGGCCGAACGTGGTACCGGCATGGCTGGCGTTGGCAGCTCCGCCGGTGGCCGTGGGATCAGCGTGGCCTCGACGAGCGTCACTTCGAGCGGAAGCTGGCTTACTGGCGAATGCTTGATCGCGAAGTCGATCTCGCCGAAGCGGCGCGCGAGGTCGGCCAACCGGCCAAGCTCGAACCGGGCGGCCAGGGCCCGAGCCCGGTCGTCCGCGTCGATGGTGCCCCCCGCTCGCTGATGGAGCAGGACTCGCAGGTAGGCCACGAGCTGGCGGTTGATTTGACGGGGATCCTCGCCCGCCTCCATGGCACTGTTGACGATCCCCAGCGCGGCGCCGGGATCGTGATCGGCCAGGGCGGAGACCAGCGCTTCCACGCGATCGTTCCGGCTGACGCCGAGCAGGCGGCGCACCGTGTCTGCCGAAATTGTCGACGCCTGCTGCCCGTCGACCCCTGGATCGGCGTAGAGGGAAACCTGGTCAAGCAGGCTTAGACCATCCCGCAGGCTGCCGGTGCTATGCCGGGCAATGACCGCCAGCGCGTCGTCATCGACGGCAAGTCCTTCTGCGGCGGCAACCGTTCGGAGCCGGTCGACACTGGCATCGAAGCCGATCCGGCGAAAATCGAAACGCTGGCAGCGGGAAACGATCGTGGCCAGCAGCTCCTCCGGGTCGGTGGTGGCGAGGATGAACTTGGTATGGGCGGGCGGCTCCTCAAGGGTCTTGAGAAATGCATTGGCGGCGGCGCCGGTGATTTGATGCGCCTCGTCCACAATGTAGAACTTCGTTCGCAGTTGGACCGGAGCGTACTTGACCCGTTCGCGGAGGTCCCGGATATCGTCAATCCCGCGGTTGCTCGCGGCGTCGATCTCGATCACATCGGTCGCGGCGCCGGCGGCGATCGCGAGGCAGCTCGCGCACTCGCCGCAGGGGCGCCGGTCCGGATCGGGATGGAGGCAGTTGACCGCCTTTGCCAGCAAGCGGGCGGTGGTCGTTTTGCCGGTGCCGCGCGGGCCACAGAAGAGATAGGCGTGCGCGATGCGGTCCAGCCGAATGGCATTGCGCAGGATGCGGACGATGTGTTCCTGACCAACGAGCTCGTCCGCCTCGAAGGTCCGCGGGCGGTACTTCCGATACAATGACCGGGTCTGCTCCAGGCGTGATGATGACGCCTGAACGCTAAGCTGTTCCGGGATCAGGGGTTCGCGGTCGGTCATGGCCGGGACGCCTCCGAGCGGCTGTGGCGCGCGACCGGAGCAGCCGCGGCAAGACATCTGTTCGTACACGAGTATAGCCGTGCCGGGCGCTCCCTCTCAACCGGGGCCCGCGAACTCCGTGAAGGCGCTGTCTTGAACCATGGGTACCCTCTACGTTGTGGCCACGCCGATCGGAAACCTGGAGGACATGACCCCGCGGGCGGTCCGCGTGCTGCGTCAGGTTCAGGTGATCGCCGCCGAAGATACCCGTCGCACGCGTGGACTCTTGAACCACTTCTTTATTCAGACGCCAATGGTGAGCTATCACGAGCACAATGAGCGAGCTCGGCTCCAGCGGCTGTTGCGGACGCTGGACACTGGGGATGTCGCGCTGGTTAGTGACGCCGGCACGCCGGCGATTTCCGACCCCGGGGCGGCGCTGGTCGCGGCCGCGGCCGCAACGGGACACCGCGTCTCTCCCATTCCGGGACCCTCCGCGGTGACCGCCGCGGTGGCCGCCTCGGGTCTCGTGACGGGTCCGTTTCTGTCGCTCGGGTTTCTGCCGCGGCGCATAGCGGAACGGAGACACCTGCTGGCGCGGGTTGGGGCGGCAGGGTTTCCGGTGGTGCTCTTTGAATCGTCAGCCCGGGTTGCCGCCACGCTCGAAGACCTCGACCGGGCCTGGGGGAACCGGAGCGCCGTGGTTATGCGAGAGCTAACCAAGGTCCATGAGGAACTGATGTTCGGCACCGTGCGAGAGCTGACCGCCCGCACGACCGAGGCCGAGCCTCGGGGGGAGGTCGTGCTGGTCGTGGCGGGGCGCGAGGACGACGACCTCGCCGAGCCTCGCGAGGCGACGGCGGTCCTGCGGCAGATGCGGCGCGCCGGTCTCTCGCCCAGTCAGGCGGCGCGCGAAGCGGCGATCGTCACCGGGCGGCCGCGGTCCGAGCTGTACGAGATGATGCGGACGCTGGCGGACGAGCCGGAGGAGGTTACTCCGGCTGAAAGCCGAGCTTCCGATGATGAACCAGGATCGACTGGAGGATCCCTTCGGCGAAAAGGAATGCCCAGAGCGAAGAAAGCCCCTGGCTGATGAATGGCAGCGGAATTCCCGCTACCGGGAGGAGGCCGACATTCATGCCGATGTTGACGACGGCCTGAACAAAAAGAATGCCGGTGATCCCGGCCGCCAACAGTTGGCCGAAGCTGTCACGGGCCATCTCGACCACGCAGAGGCAGCGCCAGAGCAAGATCACGATCGCGAGCAGCAGCGCCACCATGCCGATGAAGCCGAACATCGCGGCGGCGTGAGCAAACACGAAATCCGACTCCCGCACCGCGAGGAAATTGAAGACGCTCTGGGTGCCGCCGGCTAGGCCGAACCCGGTCCACCCGGCGGACCCAATGCTGAGCTGGGCCTGGGTGGCCTGATAGCCGATACCGAGCGGGTCCTCGAGCAGGCCCAAGAACTGCAAGATGCGCTCCCGGTGGAATGGCTGGAGGACGAGGGCATAGGCAAGGATGACGGCAATCGGGCCAACGATCGCGGCGCCCACCAGATAGATCCGCCGGGTGTGCGTGACCAGCATCATCGCGAGCCAGATCACACCGAAGATCAGCGCGGAGTCGAGATCCGGCTGGGCAACGATCAAGAGCATCGGCACGGCCGCGATCACGATGGTCAGGAGAAAGCTGGAGAACTCTTTCATCACCGGACCACGGGAAGAGATGAAGGCGGCGAGGCCGATGATCGTGGTCAGCTTGGCAAATTCGGACGGCTGCACCGTGGTGATGCCAAAGAGGTCGAACCAGCGCTGAGCGCCGCCGATCTCGGTCCCCACCCCCGGCACGAGGACGAGGCCAAGCATCGCCAAGCCGCTCCCGTACAGGAGCCACGCCACCGAGGCGAACAGCCGGTAGTCGATGCTGGCCAGGACCAGCAGCATCACGATCCCAATGACGCCGAAGACGGCCTGCCGCACCCCCAGGTTCTCGAATGAAAGGGAGCCGCCACCATCGGCGCTCCAGATCGCGAAGGCGCTGAAGATCATTAGGACGACCGTGGTGATGAGCATGAAGAAGTCGAAATCACGCCAGCGCCGGCCGTGGATCCGGCTGGTGGTCGGGTGTGAACGGGGGCCGCGCATTGCCAAGTTCAGCATGTCAGAGGACCACCACCTCGTTCATCACGATGTGAAACTCGCAGTCAAGCAGCTCGGCAGCGTGGCGGCTCATCAGCATGCGAGGCAAGAAGATTTCGAAATAGTGCATCACTGGCGCGATCTCCGTGTCAATCGTCAGTTCCAGCGTGATGGTCTTGGCGCCGGCGTCGACGCGGAGGAACGACGATGTCGCGGCATAGTTCACCCGATCATGCTGATCGAACGTGGCGCGGTCGGTATTGCGCACCCGCGACCGATGCACGTCGGACTTATCGGCCAAAATGACCGCCGCCGAAACCGGGTTCACCGCCTCGCCGAGCCGGCCGTGATCGTCGCCGTGTGAGCCAAGGGCGCCGAGGACGACCGCGATGTCGGCCCATGGCATGTGAAGCCGAACCAGGATCGAATGCGCGAGCATGGCGCTCGTCGTGGCATGACCATGCCGGCTAACGACGTTACCGATATCGTGAAGATACCCGGCGATCGCGGCCAGCTCTTGCTGACGCTCGTCGTAGGCGAGAAGGCGCAACACGTTACGGGCGATGTTCGCCACGAGTCCGACATGGCGGAAACCATGCTCGGTAAATCCGAGAACCCCGAGATTTATGTTGGCTTGACTAATGAGCGATTGGACTTCGGGATCCGCGCGAATCGTGTCCAGCATGAGCGACGGCTCGGTCGCCGCCGCCGCCGAGGCCGCTTCCGGATCCACGTCCGTCTTGCCGTATCGCGGCGTCGACCCGAGCGAATCGAGCGTCGCCGTGAGCCCCACCTCCGTGGCCAGTTCCTCCGCGGCGTTCGTTGTGCTGTCGGGCATCGAGTTGTACCTCCTCGCTGGCGCGCATCGATTGAGTATAGAGACCGATCGCGATGCGCGGCAATCGAAATCCAGACTGAACCGAATGAGATTCCCTTGGTATCGGCGAGGAGATCTGGCGGAGCAAAACCGGGCGGTCATGCTATCCTACCGCGAGTCAGACCATCGGGTAGCTGGTCAGCGGAACCGATTGGTCGCGGCCTGATGGTCAAGTGTCGATCGGTTCGCGTTAAGGAACAACATCGTTGAAGTTTGGGGCAAATTCCGACCTGGAGGCCCAGCGTCTGCGGGTCGAGGCGATTGGTGAGCCGGGACAGCGACGCTTTCGGCTCCTCGCCATCCTGACCGGCCATACTTACATTGTCTGGATGGAGAAGCAGCAGCTCCAGGCGCTCGGCTTGGCGTTGGAGCAGATGCTCGAGCAGCTCCCCGATTCGGGACCGGAGCTCGGGCCAACGGCGGTGCCGGTTGAGTTCGACCTCGGCACGCGACGCCAGTTCCGGGCTGGCCGGATGGAGCTGGGCTATGACGAAGGCACCGACACGTTGGTCATCGTCGCCCATGACATCAATGATGAGCCGGAGTCGGGCGACATCCCGCTTGAGGCGGTGCCGGCTTCGTTCGCGTGCCGGATCACGCGCGAGCAGGCGCGGGAGGTCAGCGCCGACGCGGCGGCGGTCGTGGCCGCCGGCCGGCCGCGGTGCACGATGTGTGGGGCGCCGATGGGACCTGGTAACCATGTCTGCCCGCAGCAGAACGGGCACTATCCAACCGCGCTGTCGGACGCTCCCGAGGATCAGGATGCGGAGGAGTAAGCCGTCTCACGAACCTCCTCGTCGATGACATGACGCCGCCTCGGTTTGAAAATTGCGGCGGGATGGGTTGACAGATTCCATACTGCTTCCGTACTATGGAATGGATGAATCGTGGATTAGGAATCAGCGTCGACAATTGGCACTGGGGCAACATCAGCGCGATGAACGTTCAGCCCGCCGCTTCCCACCTGATTACGATTGTAGAGCTCGTACTTATTGAGCTCCCGGAGGGGAGCGTACGACGCCGGGGAGGCTGAGCTGAACAACGGTGCGCGAGCACAAACTGAAGATTCGACCAGACACGGTTGAGACGGCCTCCCAGAATCGGGAGGCTTTTTTGATGCACGCGAGTCGCATCGGACCACGAGACACGGGAATTACCCAGCCGCCGGAAGATCCAAATGGGCACAGGGGGAGAAGCGAATGGCCGCAACCGAGACGCGACGCCCGATAGCAACGACCGGCAGCGATCGACCGGGGCGGGCGATAGCTCAGCCCGAGCTTCTCACCGGGGCCGAGATCACTTGTCGGAGTCTCGACGACGAAGGGGTGACCACCGTGTTCGGCTATCCCGGCGGGGCCGTGATTCCCCTCTACGATGCGCTCCCTCGCTCCGGCTTTCACCACGTCCTGGTGCGGTTTGAGCAATGGGCGGCGCTGGCGGCGATCGGCTATGCCCGCGTCACCGGCAAGCCCGGGGTCTGCATGGCGACGTCTGGTCCCGGCGCCACGAATCTGGTGACGGGCTTGGCCGACGCGATGCTCGACTCGGTGCCGCTGGTGGCGATCACCGGCCAAGTGGTGCAACCGATGATCGGCCGCGATGCCTTCCAGGAGGTTGACATCACCGGCATCACCTTGCCGGTGACGAAGCACAACTATCTCGTCCAAAGCGCGGCCGACATTGCGCCGACCCTCAAAGAGGCCTTCTACTTGGCCACGTCAGGCCGGCCGGGCCCGGTGCTGGTTGATATTCCCAAGAGTGTCTTCCTCCAAAAGGCCGTCTATTCCTATCCCCAGGTCGCCGGCCGGCGCGGTTATCAACCGACCTCGGTCCCGAACCTGCGCCAGGTCAGGCTGGCGGCCGATCTCATCAACCGGGCCGAGAAGCCGCTGATCATGGCCGGGCACGGGATCCTGATCAGCGGCGCCACGGAGGAATTCGCCGCCTTTGTCGACCGCACCGGGATCCCCGTGATCTTTACCCTGCATGGGCTGGGCACGTTCCCTGAGTCGGATCCGATGTCGCTGGGCTTGATGGGCATGCACGGACACAAGCACGTCAACGACGCGCTCGACCAAGCCGACGTCCTGGTCAACATCGGTGCCCGATTTGACGACCGGGCCACGGGCCGGGTGAGCGACTTCGCTCCCAACGCCAAAGTGATTCACGTTGACATTGATCCGGCGGAGATTGGGAAAAACGTCCCGGCCGATGTACCGGTGGTTGGGGACGCCCGCGAGGTCTTGAAAGCGCTGATCTCGGAGGTCCACGAACGGCGACATGGGCAGTGGCTGGGCTGGATCGACTCCCGGCGCAACCGTGGTCTGGAAGCTGCCTTGGCCGATCGTCCCGAAACACCGGAGCCGTACACCATTGTGAAGGCGATTGCCGCGGCGACCAACGGCGAAGCGATCGTCACCACGGACGTGGGTCAGCATCAAATGTGGACGGCCCAGCACTTCGGGTTCAATCATCCCGACCGGTGGGTGACGTCTGGCGGGCTGGGCACCATGGGGTTTGGTCTGCCATCGGCGATTGGCGCCAAGATCGGCCGGCCCGACCTCGAGGTTTGGACCGTGGTCGGCGACGGCGGCATTCAGATGTCGCTGCCGGAGTTGGCGACGATGGTTCAGGAGCGCTTGAACATCAACATCGCCTGCATCAATAACGGCTACCTGGGAATGGTTCGCCAGTGGCAAGACCTCTTTCACGCGAAAAACTACTCGGAAGTTCGGATCACCGGTCCCGATCTGGCAAAGCTCGCCGACGCCTATGGCATGACCGGGATCACGGTGCGATCGCACGAAGAGATTGAGCCGGCGATCGCCCGGGCGCGATCGATCGACGGTCCCGTGCTGATCGACTTTGTGATTGAACCGGAGGCGAACGTCTGGCCGATCGTGCCGCCGGGCGCCTCGAATTCGGAGATGATGCACGAGGCCCGGTTCGCGGAGCTCGACTAGGCTGAGTGTGGCGGGTCGACGCCGCGAGGAGGCACCACATGAAAAAGCGCCACACGCTCGTTGTCCAGGTGGAGAACCACCCCGGCATCTTGAATCGAGTCGCTTCACTGATGCGACGGCGATCGTTCAACATCGAGTCGATCACGGTCGGCCACTCCGAGCAGCCGGGGGTTTCCCGGATGACCATCGTGGTGGTAGGTGAGGTAAACGATGTCGAGCAGGCCGGCAAGCAGCTCTACAAGCTGATGGAGGTGTTGAAAGTCACCGACGTCACCGATCTCAGCGTCATCGCCCATGAGCTGGCCCTGGTGAAAGTGGCGACGAAGGCTCAGACGCGGTCGGAGATCTTGCAAATCGCTCAAATTTTCGATGCTCGCGTGGTCGATGCCACACCGTCGACGCTGCTCATTGAAGCCACCGGACCTGAAGAGCGCATCGACGGGCTGCTGACGATGCTGCGCGGCTTCGGGATTCGCGAGCTGGTACGGACCGGGCCGGTGGCGATGATGCGGGGCGGCACGAGCGTTTCGACAAAGGGATCGGGCCGGATTGAACGAGTCACCGAGCAGGTCGTCGCCGCGAATGGGGTCGCGGTCATAGCGAATTGATCGAACCGGCGCCGCCAACGT
>JACCYK010000119.1 GCA_013696525.1 Chloroflexia bacterium | reverse complement strand
GGTTCGACCTGGTCTACGTGATGACCGGCGGCGGCCCGGCGAACTCGACCAGTCTGGTGATTTTCTACATTTATCAGCAGGCGTTTGCCTATGGCAACTTTGGCTACGCGGCGGCGATGGCCTCGTTCCTGGTGGTCGTCCTCGTGCTGCTCACCGCGGTCCTGTTCAAGCTGACCAAGGGGGGGCGCTTTGACTTCGACTAGCCAGCCCGCGATCGTCCATCCCCGGCCGCCGGCGATGGACCGGTTCCGGCACCGGCTGGGCCGGCTCGTGAATTTTCTGATTTTGGCGGTCATCTCGATCGTGACCCTGTTCCCGTTGGTCTGGATGCTCTCCGGCGCCTTCAAGACCGGGGTCGAGACCTACCTGCCGGTCCTGATCCCGGCCAACCCGACCTGGGAGAATTTTCAGTACGTGCTGACCCAGGTGCCGTTCCCCCGCTACATGTTCAACAGCTTCTTCGTCTCCGTGATGGTGACGGTGATCGCCCTCTGGTTCCACTCGATGGCGGCCTACGCCCTGGCCCGTCTCCGCTTTCCCGGCCGGGAGGCGATTTTTTCCCTCATCTTCGCCACCTTCCTCGTCTCGTTGCCGGTGATCTTGGTGCCGCTCTTCATCCTGGTCCGGACCCTGGGCATGCTCGACAGCTACCAGGGGCTGATTATTCCGGCCCTGTTCAATGCCTTCGGCATCTTCCTGCTGCGCCAGTTCTACCTCGGCATCCCGCCCGAGCTGGAGGAAGCCGCGATCCTGGACGGGGCTAGCTACTGGCGGATCTATCTGAACATCATCCTGCCGCTGAGCAAGCCGATCTTGGCGGCGCTGGCGGTCTTCTTCTTCCTCGCCAACTTGAACTCGTTTCTGTGGCCGCTCTCGATCACCAACAACTCCGACCTGTGGGTGGTCCAGATCGGCATCTCCAGCTTCCGCCAGCAGTATTCCGGCTCCCAAAACTACGTGATGGCCGCCTCGACCATCGTCGCCATCCCCACCATGGCCCTCCTTTTCATCTTCCAACGCCAGCTCGTCGAGTCGATCAAGATCTCTGGCTTGAAATAGCGGCCGGGAGCCGACGCTGGAGTGGCAGGCGATGCGATGGGCGGTGCGAGTTTGCCCCATGATCGCTCGATCAGAGCGATTTCCGCAGGCGGGGCACATCCAGCTCGTAGCCGAGGCGCTTGTAGAGGTTTTCGGCCCGCGTGTTCGCCGGGAAGACATGGAGGGTGAATGACCGAAAGCCCCGCTCCCGGGCCCACGCTTCCGCTTCGCGCAGCAAAATCATCGCCACCCCCCGGCCTTCGGCCGCCGGCGCGACCACGATATCCGAGATATGCTCATGGGGCTCGCCGGTGAAGAAGTCCGTCGTGGAGACCGCGTAGAGGAAGCCCAGGCGGCTCCCCACGGTATCCTCGGCAATCAGCATGACCTCGGTTTCCCGCTGCCCCTGCAGGGCTTCGTCGAGGTGGCGCCGGGTGCCGGCGGTGATATCGGCGGGCGTGTGCCAATCCGGGGCGCCTGCCGCCAGCCGGGGCGCCAGCTCGGCCAGGAACGCGGCATCATCGGCATCGCCGGCAATTGCCGCTCGCACGCGGACCTTTGACGGCTCGTCGTTTGACGGCTCGTCGTTTCGTGGGGACAACCGAACCCCCTTTTCGGCCGGGTTGGTGGCGGGCTCGACCGGAGCGATGCCCGCGTACGGCACTAGCCGGCGCTCGTTCCCCATCACGGCGCGACGCGCCCAGTAGCGAGCCACGCGATAATCGGCGCACGATCCAGACCGTGACCCTTGGCTCCTGGCCAGAACCACTCCGCGTTGAACGACAATCCGGCCGCGAGCGTTGAGCCAACGACAAAGGAGCAGCCGAGATGAGGCAGACGCGCGAGAGCGCGACCAACGGGCGATTAGGGTATCCGAACGACGCGCGCTTGCTGCTGATCAACGCCGATGATTTCGGCATGTATCCGGCGATCAATGCAGCCGTCGTGCGCGCCTACACGGAGGGCATCGTCCGCTCCACGAGTCTGATGGTCCCCTGTCCCGGTGCCTCCCATGCCATCCACCTGCTCAAGGATCATCCCGAGATCCGCTTCGGCGTTCACCTCTCGATCATCCGCGACATCGACAGCTACCCGTGGGATCCGCTGACGCCCAAGGAGCGGGTGCCGTCCTTACTTGACGGTGACGGCAGCCTCTACCGCCTCGCGCGAATGGCCGAGCTGCTGGATCGGGCAAAGCTGGACGAGGTGGAGATTGAGTTCAGGGCCCAAATTGAGGCGGTGCTGGCCGCTGGCCCGTGGCCTACTCATCTCGATTGGCACTGCCTCTACAACGGCGGCCGGCCCGACATCTTCGACCTGACGCTGGGGCTGGCGAACGAGTATGGTCTCGCCCTCCGGGTCGACGCTCAACCGTTCATTGACCAAGTCCAGCGCCAAGGCTCACCCACCGCCGATCACGACCTGCTGGACAGCTTTGGCATCGACATCGAGGAGAAAGCGGCCCGGTACGCGGAGTTACTGCGAGCGTTGCCCGTGGGCCTCACCGCGTGGGCGGTGCATCCCAGCCTCGGCAGCGCCGAATCGCGAGCCATCGACCCGGACGGCTGGCGGGTGCGGCGCACGGACTTCGATTTCCTGATGTCACCCCAAGCGCGCGAGATCATCCAGCGGGAGGGGATCACCCTGATCAGCTACGAACCGCTGCAACGGGTGTGGCAACGCGGATCATCGGCGTAGGGCCGAATGCCTCGCCTCTGCTTCGAACGGCTGCCTCCCTCCGCGACACCGATCACGCCTGCCACGTCGCGGAGCCGTCGACCGCCTGCATCGGACCGCCGTCAGCCTAGCGCATGGGGCCGCCGTCGCTGACAATGAGCACTCGCGAGGAGGGATGCGGTGAGCATCGAGTTTCTGGTCACGTCGCTGATCCTGGTTGCTACCCCGGGCACCGGCGTCCTCTACACGCTGGCGGCCGGGCTGACGCGGGGAGCCCGGGCCGGGGTCGTCGCCGCGGTCGGCTGCACCCTGGGCATCATCCCGCACCTGGCGGCGGCGATCCTGGGGCTGGCCGCCGTGCTGCACGCGAGCGCGGTCGCGTTCCAGGTCCTCAAGTACCTGGGCGTCGCCTATCTGCTCTATATGGCGTGGAGCACGTTGCGGGATCAGGGCGCGCTAACGGTGGAAACGGCGGCGGACCCGAGGTCGAGCCGGCAGGTGATCGTTTCCGCGATCCTGATCAACATCCTGAACCCGAAGTTGTCGATCTTCTTCCTGGCCTTCCTGCCGCAGTTCGTGAACGCCAATGAGCCCGATGCGGTCTCCCGCATGCTCGGGCTGAGCGCCGTCTTCATGCTGCTCACCCTGATCGTCTTCGCCGGCTACGGGATCGCCGCCGCCGCCGTCCGCACCCATGTCATCTCGCGGCCGCGGGTGCTGACCTGGCTGCGCCGAACCTTCGCCGCCGCCTTCGTCGCCCTCGGCGCCAAACTCGCCCTAACCGAGCGGTAGCGACGCCTCCCGCCTGAGTCACTGGCCGCACCAGCTAACGTTGTGCCGTGGCGGCGGCGAACCGACTCGACGCCCGCGACCATCGACCGCCATGGGTCGAGCCCCAAAGGTGGGCCCGCGGCACCGCACGATTCGTGATCGAGGATGGGGACGACTCCGATGGCCGAGCCGACGCGCCCTCACGTTTGGGGGAACACCGAGGCTTTCGAAGCCTACATGGGGCGCTGGAGCCGCCCGGTTGCCAAATCATTTCTCGCTTGGCTGCTGCCTCCGCCCGGGCTGAGATGGCTGGACGTCGGCTGCGGCACCGGCGCGCTGACCCGGGCCATCCTCGCCACGGCCGACCCGCGTGACGTGCTCGGGGTCGATCCGGCCGCCGATTTCATCGCTACCGCCACCGCCCGGATCATCGACCCTCGTGCCCACTTCGCGATCGGGGATGCCCGCGACCTGCCGGTGCCGAGCGACGCCTACAACCTGGTCGTTGCCGGCCTCGCCCTGAACTTCGTGCCGAAACCAGCGTTGGCCCTCACCGAGATGGTGCGCGCCGCCCGGCCCGGGGGAACCGTCGGTGCCTACGTCTGGGACTACGTGGGTGAGATGCAGTTGGTGCGCTCCTTCTGGCAGGCAGCGATCGCGCTCGACCCGGCGGCCGCGGCGTTGGATCAGGGACGGCAGTTCCCGATCTGTCAGCCCGAACCGCTGACCTCCCTGTTTGGCGCCGCCGGCCTCGGCGCCATCGCGGTGCAAGCCATCGTCGTTCCGACCCTGTTCCGGAACTTCGACGACTACTGGCTGCCTCATCTCCTCGGCGGCTCGGCCGTCGTGCAGCGTTATGTGGCCTCGCTCGGCGAGGAGCAGCGGACGGCGCTGCGAAACCAGCTCCAGGCCACGCTGCCAATCGCCGCCGACGGATCCATTCCCCTGACTGCCCGCGCCTGGGCGGTCCGCGGCATGAAGGAATAGTCCTCCACCGACGACCGTGGGCGGACTCCCCGGTCACTGGACCGCTTTTTTCAACTGGCTGGAGAGATATCGGAACCACGGTGCGGAGCTGACACGGGAAGGCGCGTTACCTTACGTGCCGGCCGAGTCTACGACCTGCCGTTGCCTCGGGCGCTAAAGTCCTGGGCAGGTAGGGAGCTCAAGTACGCGTCGACGTGGGCGTGTACCTCGTCCGGATGGGTTCGGTAGGGATAGTGATCGGCTCCGGGGAGCAGGACGAAGCGGGCGCGTGGCATCAGGGCCGCAACCTGCGCCACGGCCCAGGCGGGGCGGATGTCCTCGGCGCCATAGAGGAATAGCGCTGGTAGGTCGAGTGCGGCCACTTGCCGAAACAGTGTTGGCCGCTGGACGTACCGCTTGTAGTCGGCATTGAGCTGCTGGTTCTCGGCGAGGTTCAGCGGTGGGTCGTCCTCAGGCGCCACCTCCCGTCCTTCCCGCCTCCCCTGATCATAGGCGGCGTGCCACTCGCGGTCATTGTTCAACCGGCCACCGGCAACTGCGAGCAGGCCGGCGCAACGTCCCGGGTGAGCCAGCGCGTAGATCAGTGACAGGTCCGCACCCCATGAGTGGCCGGAGACGACCCATCGCTCGCACCCGTGGCAGGCACGGATCGCCTCCATGTCCGCCACGCACTGGGTGATGGTGAATGGCCCGCCCGGATCTCCGCCAGAGCGCCCGACGCCGCGTTGCTCCCAGCGGACGATGCGGCGTCCATCGCTCGCGAGCAGCGCCGCGAGCGGGGCCAGGTAGTCACCACAACCGGCGCCGCCGTTGGACAGCAGAACCGTCAACGGCCCGTCGCCGTCCGCAACGGTCCAGAGGCGCACACCGTCCGGCGCGGTGACAAACGTTTCGCCCGCGAGTCCTCCCATGCTTCATTTCCTCCGCTTGCTGTCGCGCCACGGTCGGTTGTCCACATGATGACCGATAGCCGGCGTTACGGAACCGAGGAATCGTCGTCTGCCAAACTTCTGGGATTATGGTCACGCCAGCGTCGTGACCGTGAGCGGGATTGCTCAGGCGGTCGCACCGTGCCAAAGGTCCAATCCCGCCCGCATCCCTTGGGCAGGCTTTCCGCAACTACCCGCGGTTTCCCGAGTTCGGGGCCACCGCCACGGGCTGAAACGCGGCAGAGAAGTCTGCCACGCGCCGCATCGTCGCGTCGTCCGACCCCCGTCACGGCTCGTGGTACTATCTGTCGGTTATTCGCGCGGCATTTCGTCGCGAGATGTCGCCGTTCCTATTTCTTCGACGCGATCGAAGGCGGGCAATGTCGGTAGCAGAGGCGCTCCGGGGTCGGGTGGGGCTGGTCTTCCCCGGGCAGGGAAGTCAGTTTGTCGGCATGGGCAAGAGCCTTGCCGAAACATCCGGGGCGGCGCGAGATGTCTTCGCGCGGGCCGATCAGATGTTGGGGGTTTCGCTCTCTGGGCTCTGTTTCGAGGGGCCGGCGGCCGAGCTGGACGATACCTACAACTCGCAAGCCGCCATCCTGACCGCGAGCGTCGCGGCGCTGGCCGCGCTGGGGGAGCGACTGAACGAGACCGGGCAGGCGATGGAGCCGGTGGGGTTCGCGGGGCATTCGCTGGGCGAGTTTACGGCGTTGATCGCCGCCGGGTCGCTCGATTTCGCGACGATCCTGCCCGCGGTGCGCGAGCGCGGCCGGTTGATGCGGGAGGCCGGGCAGCAGCGGCCGGGCGGGATGGCGGCGGTGCTTGGTTTGGACGATGACGCGCTGGCTGACGTGTGTGCCGAGGCGGCGGAGGGCGGAATCCTGGTCATCGCCAATGCCAACTGTCCGGGCCAGACCGTCATCTCGGGCGAGATCGGGCCGCTGGAACGGGCGATGGCGCTGGCCAAGGCGCGGGGCGCCAAGCGGGTGACCCGGCTGGGGATCAGCATCGCCTCGCATTCGCCGC
The DNA here is from genome assembly GCA_013696525.1 of Chloroflexia bacterium. Taxonomy (GTDB): domain Bacteria; phylum Chloroflexota; class Chloroflexia; order Thermomicrobiales; family UBA6265; genus JACCYK01. The sequence goes on along the minus strand of JACCYK010000119.1, from coordinate 6,456 downwards.
TAATGGCGGACGCCTCCGCCCAACTAGCGGTGAGGCTGGCGGCGCTGCCGCTGCAACCGCCGAGCGCGCCGATTTTCGCCAACGCCACCGGCCTGCCGCTGACCACCGTGGCCGAGCTCCGGGACGAGCTGGCGCGGCATGTCGAGCGGCCGGTGAACTGGACAAGCACGATCCGGGAGATGGTCAAGGCGGGCGCCGTCTCGTTTGTCGAGGTGGGGCCGGGCCAGATCCTTTTGGGCTTGATTAAGCGGATTGATCGCGATGTGAACACCTTCGGCCTGGCGGATTTCGGTCTTCCGGTCGATAAGCCAGTCGCCGATCGGGGGAATTGAACGTGGGACGGGTTGTCGTTACTGGGTTGGGAGCAATCACGCCGTTGGGAATCGGGGTTGACGCCTTCTGGGAAGGACTGACCGCCGGCCGCTCCGGGGTGCGCCGGATCGAGCATTGGGACGCCTCCGCCCTGCCGGTGCGGATCGCGGGCGAGGTGCCCGGATTCGTCGCCAAGGAGTTCATGGATCCGAAGGCGGCGCTGCGGATGGACCGCTTCGCCCAGTTCGGCGTCGCCGCCTCCCGTCAAGCGCTGGAGCAGGCGAGGCTGCATATCACCGACGAGAATCGGGAGCGGATCGCGGTGGTGATGAACACCGGCGGCGGCGGCATCCCGACGATCGAAGATAACGTGCTGACGATGCACGCCCGGGGCTCGAAGCCGGTCAGCCCCTTCCTGATCCCGATGTTCGCGCCGAACATGGCCAGCTCGCAGGTCTCGATCACCTTCGGCACGCGGGGGCCGTCGATCACCGGGGTGGCGGCCTGCGCCGCCGGGGTGCAAGCCTTTGTCGATGCCGTTCACCTGCTGGAGCGGGGCGACGCCGATGTGGTCATTACCGGCGGCACCGAAGCCGGGATCACGCCGGTGGCGGTGGCCGGCCTGGCGAACATGCGGGCCCTCTCCCGGCGGAACGACGACCCGGCGGCGGCCAGCCGCCCGTTCGACCTCGGCCGGGACGGCTTTGTCTTCGGCGAGGGCTCGGCGGTGATGATCTTGGAGACGGAGGAGCATGCCGACCGGCGGGGCGCGGCGGCGCTGGCCTATTGCCATGGCGGCGCCTATACCTCCGATGCCTTCCACATCACGGCGCCGGACCCGACCGGCACCGGCGCGGCGCGAGCGATGTCCATGGCGGTGACGCGGGCCGGCCTCCACCCGAGCGACATCGACTACGTGGCGGCCCACGCCACCTCGACCCCGATCGGCGACATCGCGGAGACGAAGGCGATCAAGATCGCCTTCGGCGACCACGCCGCGAAACTGGCGCTCTCGGCCAACAAGTCGATGCTGGGCCACCTGCTGGGCGGGGCGGGCGCCGTCTCGTCGCTCGCTTGCGTGCTGGCGATGCGCGACGGCCTGGTGCCGCCGACGATCAACCTGACCGACCCCGACCCCCAGTGCGACCTCGACTACGTGCCGAACGTGGCCCGCCGGCTGCCGGTCCGGGCCGCGATCGCCAACGGCTTCGGCTTCGGCGGCCAAAACGCCTGCGCCGTGTTCACGAAGGCATAGGCTCCTCGATGTCAGAGGTTGAATTCCGAGGTGAGCAAGTCGAGGAGATCACCTGGATGGAGGATGACCAAGCCCCGATAGTGAGCAAGCTTCAGGAGCTGCTTGTCTCGCGTTGCCAAGTAGCTCGCACCGCCGCTCAATGCCGTGGCCAGCACGAGATCGTCCTCCGGTTGCGTGGCGATGCCGGAAACAGGGACGGTCAACTCGGTTAGGCGTGCGGTAGAGCGGAGAAGCCGAATGATGCTAGCGGCATCTTCGGAGGGAACGCGAGCAGCGTAGTACGGGTCGGCATAGGTGCGTTCGAGCTCACCCAGCAGATGCTCAGACACCACCAATTCATAGCCATGGGCACGCCACAAACGAATGAGACGAACCGAGACACTTGCTGTCCCGACGAAGCCGGGCGCAAGCACATTGGTGTCCACGACGATAGGCGTCGTCATTACTCGCGAGTACTCGAAACCGACTGCGGCAGTTCCTGGTTAATGCCCAGAATGCGATCAGTTTCCCGTTCGATCTCTTCGTCGGGTACTCCCCGAAATGCCTCACGGACCTTGTCGATGACCTTGAATCGCTCCTCTCGCTCCTGGTCAAGGCGATCAAGCCGTTCGAGATCATCGATCGAGACGAGGGCGGCGACGGGGATGCCGCTCTTCGCCACGACTACCCGTGTCTCCTCGCGGTAGATCTCGTTGACCAGGGTGTTGAGCCCGCTTCGGACCTCTGAAATCTTCATCGTCCGGGTTTTGGGTTGCGGCTCAAACATTTTGTTCCTCACCTTCAGCGTAGTTGGTACGAAATAGACGCTAATTGTACCATTGGCGCGTCTTTGCTTGCCCGCCGAATACCTATTACGTTCCCCCCTTCAGCCCTACCCCGGTGTTTGACACTCGCTCCGGCGCTCTGGTAGGCTGCCAGCCGTTGCCAGAATCCCGCCTCAATCAGCGCATCTATCGGCAAAGGAGCTGAGATGTTCACGGAAACCAAGCACGTTTCGCGGCGGCAGGTGCTCGGGGGCGTGGCCGCCGGCGCCATGGCCGCCAGCGTGGCCGGGTTGCCGTCCGCCCGGCGGGCCGGCGCCCAAGACGGGGAGCGGCTGCCACTGATCACGGTCGGCCTCGGGGCGGACCCGCTGTCGATGCTGCCGAACTCGATCGTTGACTGGACGACCGATATCCAGCTCGCGCACATGTATGACCGGCTGATGAACCGCGATCCCGCGCTTGATTACGAGATCGGGCCGTGGTTGGGCGATGTCGCCAACATCGACGACTTGACCTGGGAATTTACCCTCGCCAGCCCGGATATCGCCTTTCATAACGGCAATCCGCTGACCGCCGAGGCGATCAAGGCGGCGTTCGACTATGCCAAGGATCCGGCGAACGAAAGCCACTATCTCGAACGGTGGGCGCCCATCACCGGGATCGAGGTGATCGATGACCTGACGGTACGGCTGACCACCGAGGCGCCGTATCCCGAAATCCGGCTCCGCTTGAATGAGGTGTACCCGATCGATCCAGCCTACCTGGAGGAGGTCGGCCTCGATGGCTACCGGGAGAACCCGGTCGGTACCGGGCCCTTTACCTTTGTCGAATGGGAGCGGGGCCAGCATCTGATCCTCGACCGGAACCCGGACTACTGGCGCCAAGATGTGATGGTGGACCGGGTCGAGTTCCGCTTCGTGCCCGAGTTCAGCTCGCGCTTGGCGGCGCTGCTGGCGGACGAGATCAACATCGTCAAGGATGTCCCGGTCGATTCGCTGCAGGTCGTCAACGATAGCGGCGTCGCCCGGATCGAGGGGATCCCATCGTCACGCATTAACTACGTGGCGCTGGTGAACAACCGGGAAGACAGCATCTTCACCGATCCCCTGCTGCGGCAGGCGGTCAACTACGGGGTCGATGTCGACGGCATTATCGCCGGCGTCTTCCAGGGCAACGCCACCCGGATGTCGGGGGCGCTCTCGGGCCTGAACCCGGAGGTGAATTCGGAGGTTCAGCCGTACGCCTACGACCCGGAGCGGGCGCGGGCCCTGATCGAGGAAGCGGGCTACCAGCCCGGCGAGATCAACGTGGTGATGGACGCCCCCCAGGGCCGCTACCCAATGGACTCCGACGCCGCGCAAGCGATCGCCGCCTCGCTGAGCGAGGTCGGGATCAATGTCCAAGTCCAGTACAACGAGTGGGGGACGCACCTCGATAAGATCGTCAACCGCCAGACCGGGGACATGTTCTACCTCGGCTGGGGACCGGCCCTGGACGCCCTTGGCACCCTGGCCTTCCTCTTCGTCGGCGATTCCACCTACAGCAGCTACACCAACCCCGAGGTCGAGGCCATGATCGCCGAAGCCTCGTCCACGCTCGACGACGCGGCGCGCCAGGAGATCTGGAATCAAGTGCAGCAGGTCGTCTCCGACGAGGCGGCCTGGCTCTTCCTCTGGCAGCAGCACGACCTCTACGGCGTCTCCAACCAGGTCGCCTGGACGCCGCGGCCGGACGAGTTCATGTGGATGGGCGACGCGACACCGAGCCCGTGAGGCGCGGACGCCCTCACGGTCAGCGGAACGGCCCTTACCCGCGGCCCCTCTCCCAATCGTGGGAGAGGGGAGCCGTGAGCGTACAGGTGGGCCCCGGCGTAGAAAGGCGGCGCCATGGCACGATTCATTACCGGGCGCCTCGTGGCCGGTAGCATCGTGGTCGTCCTGGCGCTGACCGCCGTCTTCTTCATGGTCCGGCTCTCGGGTGATCCCGTCCTCCTGTTCGCGCCGATGGACACCTCCACGAAGGACATGGACGAGATCCGGGAACGGATGGGCTTTAACGATCCGCTCGTCACCCAATATGGGCGGTTCATGGGCAATGCCGTCCGCGGCGACTTCGGGGAATCGACTCGCCAGCAGCGACCGGCACTGGCGGTCGTCCTGGAGCGCCTGCCCGCCACGCTTCAGCTTGGCGCCGCCGCCCTGGTCCTCGCCTTGCTGATCGGGGTGCCGCTGGGGATCATCGCCGCCACCCGGCATGGCTCCGGCTGGGACAAACTCGCCAGCCTTCTGGCCGTGATCGCCCAGGCGATCCCCGGCTTTTGGCTGGGACTGCTGCTGATCCTCCTCTTCTCGGTCTTCCTCGGCTGGCTGCCGACCAGCGGCCGGGGCGGCATCGAGCATCTGATCCTGCCCACGATTACGCTCTCCGCCCTCAGCATTGCCCGGTATGCCCGCCTCACCCGCTCGACGATGCTCGACGTCCTGCATGAAGACTATATTCGGACCGCCTACGCCAAAGGCTTAAGCGCCCGCCTGGTCGTGCTCCGGCACGCGCTGACGAATGCCAGTATCTCGTTGATTACGCTGACCGGGCTGGAGATCGGCTCCCTGATCGGGGGGGCGGTCGTGGTCGAGCAAGTCTTTGGCTGGCCGGGCATGGGCCGGGAGACGATTCAAGCCCTGCTCAACCGCGACTTCCCGGTGGTAATGGCGGCGGCGGTGCTGTTCGCGGTGATGTACACCGTGGCCAACCTGCTGACCGATCTCGCCTACGGCTGGGTCAACCCGCGGGTCCGCCTCCAATGAGCGCCGGCGCCCTGGTCCTCGAGCGCGCCGTGCCGGCGCCGCGTTGGCGGCTCGTTCGCGCGCTCGGCCGCGACCGGTGGGCGGCCGTGGCGATCCTCTTCCTACTCGTGGTCGGGCTGGTGGCCCTGACCGCGACCCTGTACGTGCCGGCCGATGTCAACGCCCCGGATTTCGCCGCCCGTCTGGTGCCGCCGCTGAGCGAGGGGCATCCGCTCGGCACCGATCAGCTCGGCCGCGACGTCTTCCATCGTCTGCTCCTGGGGGCGCGCATCTCGCTCCTGGTGGGGTTCACGACGGTGATCCTGGCGGCCCTGATCGGCATCCCGATCGGGATGCTGGCCGGCACTTTCGGGGGCTGGCTCGATGTGGTGTTGATGCGGTTGGTCGATGTCCAGCTCTCGTTTCCTTTTATCCTGCTGGCGCTCACGGTCAACGCCATTCTCGGCTTGGGCCTGCGCAATATCATCATCACCCTGGTCATCGTCGGCTGGGTCGAGTACGCCCGGATCGCTCGCGGCGAAACCCTGGTCATGCGGGAGCGCGAGTTCGTGGAGGCCGCCCGTCTGATCGGTTGTAGCGGCCCCCGGATCCTGCTTCGTCACCTTTTTCCGAACATCGTCACCCCGCTGCTGGTGGTCGGCACCTTGCAGGTCGCCCGCTTCATCATCGGCGAGGCCACGATCAGCTTCCTTGGCTTCGGCGTGCAGCCGCCGACGCCGGCCTGGGGCAGCATGGTCAGCGAGGGGCTCGACTATATCTTCTCGGCCTGGTGGCTGATAACCTTTCCCGGCCTGGCGCTGGCGCTGGTGGCGCTGGCGGTCAACACCACCGGTGATTGGCTACGGGATACGCTCGATCCTCGCTTGAAGCGGTGACGAGCAGAGACAAGGAGAACCGGGTATGCCCTTCGTCCCCCAAACGGTCTTCGCCGATCGGGCGCGCCGGATTCGCGAGCACCTGGAGCATGAGGGGCACGCGGCGCTGCTGATCACGACGCCGGACAATTTCTATATGGTCTCCGGCTTCCACCTGGACGTCGCGCCCTGGGAGCGACCGGTGGCGGCGGTGATCCCGCGCGAGGGCGAGCCCTTCCTGGTGATGAACGAGCTGTCGGCCAATCACCTCCTCATGGCCGCCGACCGCGACACCCTCTTCATCAGTGATTACGAGATCTACGTCGAGCACCCGAAGATCCGTAACCGCAAATATGATCGCAACCAGTGGGGCCAGCTTGTCGCCCAGAAGCTCCAGGCCCGCGGCATCAGCGCCGGCAGCCTGGCCGTGGAGGGGAGCGGGCCCGGCGCGCTGCTGGCCGCCAATC
>JACCYK010000109.1 GCA_013696525.1 Chloroflexia bacterium | reverse complement strand
TTCCAGGCCCATCGCCCACCCGCGCAGGTAGCGCGAGTAAATGTCGTGCATCGCGGTGTCCTCGGCATCGGCCTGCCGAATGACGAACGAATTGGCGGGGAACCGCGACCACTCCAAGCCCAGGATGTAGTCGAAATCGAGGCCGGTAGACCGCCATTGCGCTCGCAGCCCTTCCCACGCCAGCGCCGCGTCGGCTTGGCCCTGGGCCAGGGCCTGGCCCCAGGTCTGGCCGGCATCGACGTAGGAGACCTGGCTAATGTCGACCCCGGCCTGGGCCAGGATCGGGTTGGTGATCCCCTGCCAACCGGCGGAGCCGAGGACGATCGTCTTCCCTTCCAGCGCGGTCAGGCTCTCCGGCCGCTGTCCCTTTTGGAATGCGAAATCGAACACGTCATAGGCGCCCATCTGGAAAACGGAGACGAGCGGGATGCCTTGCTCGATCATCAACGAGAAGACACCGGGGGATGGAAACGCCATGTCCGCCTGCCCGGTATCGACCGCCTTGGTGCCCGCCGTGGCCTCGATCGGTCCCGGTTCCAACGTCGTCTGAATATCACCGAAATAGCCCATCGCCAGGGCGACCCAATAAGGGTAGTCGTCCAGCACGTCGATGGTGCCGCGGGGCGAGACCCAACGCACGCTGTTGTCGGCCGGTTGCGCGGCGAGGAGGTACGAGCGGCCGCCAAAGAGCGAGGCGGATGAGGCGGCCAGCCCCAACCCCGCCGCCCGGCCGAGCATCCGCCGGCGTGAAAGCGGGTTCCGCCTGATAACGTTGAGCGACGAAATTCGACCAGTCATCGACACGTCCCTTTCTGTCCGCGATCCCACCCCTGGGATCACCCACGGTTCGCTTGATTCCCCTGGTCGTCACGATGGGCGACCTCGTCATTTCGTCGCCGGCAGTCCCTCCTTCGGCATGAGCATCCGCGCCATCTCGTCCGGCGACCCTCAATGTGCCGGCCACGGGCTCAGGCTTGCCAACTCGCCCACTTCTTGCCGATCCAGTAAAAGGCGATGTAGATACTGACGCCGATGATCGCCAGCAGCGCGATGATCGCGTAGAAATTCTCCATCCGGACCATGGAGGACCAGAACATGAGCTGGTTGCCAAGGCCGTCTTTGCCGCCGACCATCTCGGCCCCGACCGCGGTCAGCAGGCCGAAGATGGCGCCGACCATGAGGCCGACGATGATCATCGGCAGCGCCAGGGGGAACCGGACCTTCATGAAAATCTGGAACGTGCTGGCGCCGTAGGAGCGAGCGAGGGCAATCTTGGCCAGGTCGGTGCGGCGAAACCCGGTCGCCGAGTTGATCATCACCATCGGCCCCGAGGCGAGCGCCACCGCGATGATCCGGGGCGTGCTCGTGAAGCCGAGGTTCAGGATCAGGAGGGGAACCAGCGCGATCATCGGCGTGGTGACGAGGAGCAGGATGTACGGGGTGATCACCTTTTCGACGAACGGGAACTGGGTGATCACCGCCGCCAGCATGAGCCCGACCGCGGCCCCGATGCCGAACCCGACGAACAACTCGTACAGGGTGACTTGCACATGCGGCCAGAAGAGGGTCGGAAAGTTCGTCACCAACGCGGTGGCGATCGCGCTCGGCCGGGGAAAGATATACGGCTTGATATCGAACAGGATCACCGCCAGCTCGGCGCCGCCGACAATGATTACCGCGACCAACGCGATCACCGCCGCCTCGGCCCAGCTCTTGGCGAAGCTGGCGTTGCTCAGGGCCGACCAGTTGGCGAGGTCCACCTGACCGGCCCGCTCATCGGCCGCTTGCTTCTGTCCGAATGTCGGAATCGTTTCGCGCAGCTCGCTTGCCATGCGGCCTCTCCCTCTGCTCCTAACCTGGCGCCACGGCCGGGGCTGGCGGCTCGGCCCCGGCAAAGCGTCCGGTCTCGATCGTCGTTTTGATCTCGATCACCCGCGCGATGAATTCCGGGGTAAAGGTCATCTCGATCGTCCGCGGCCGGGGCAGGTTGATCGGGAAGATATGCGCCAGCCGTCCCGGGCGCGGCGTCAGCACGACGACGCGATCCGCCAGAAAGATCGCCTCCGACACATTATGGGTGACGAAGATGATCGTTTTCCCGGTCTCCATCCAAATCTTCTGAATGAGCAGGTTCATCTCGTCCCGGGTAAACGCATCGAGCGCCCCAAACGGCTCGTCCATCAAGATCACCGCGGGGTCATACGACAGGCAGCGGACAATGCTCGCCCGCTGCTGCATGCCGCCCGAGAGCTCGCGCGGCATTTTGGTCTCAAATCCGGTGAGGCCGACTTCGGCGATCAACTCCCGGACCCGGCCAGCATACGGCTTTGGATTAATCCGCTTGATCTCGAACGGAAAATGGATATTTTGCCAGAGATTGCGCCATGGCAGCAGGTTCGCATCTTGGAAAATCATGCCGATCTCGGAGCGGGGGCCGGTCACCGGCACGTTGTCCAGGGAGACGCTGCCCCGTGTCAGATCGTGCAAGCCGGACATTGCCCAGAGCAGCGTGCTCTTGCCGCACCCCGACGGTCCCACGATGCAGACGAACTCGCCGTCTCCGATCTCGAGCGACAGGTCATCGAGCGCGTGGACGGCGCCGGAGGCGGTCTTGTACGCCTTCGTGGCATGGTCCACGGTCATTTTGACTGACGGCAGCGGCCGCCGACCGGGTTCCGGCGCATGCCGTGACGAGTCGACGACACCAGCCTGAGAATGAATCACGGTCGCTCCTCCCGCACCGGTATCCACGCGGTCATCAGGTCAAACCGCGGGCGTCGCCGGTTACGCCGGGGCTTGGGCGCTCATCTGGGTCCGGATCGTTGGCAGGGATTCTAGGGAACCACGGCGTCCGGTGTCAACACGATGTTGCTGACCGCTGACCGCTGACCGCTGACCGCGCCGCGATCGCCAGCCGCATCCCGCCGGTCGTGATTGGCCGGAGACCCGGCTCCCGTCGTAGCATGCCCCGAGCGCGAGCCCGTCGGATTGAACGCTAAGAGAGCATCGATGAGCAACCAGCCAAACGTACGCGTCGTCGCTACCGGCATAGGTATCGTCTGTCCACTCGGCCTCACCCGCGAATCAGCCTGGGCGGGCCTCGTCGCTGGGCATTCCGGCGTCGCCACGATCTCCCGCTTCGATCCCAGCGGCCTGGAGACGACCTTTGCCGGTGAGGTACGGGGCTTTGACTCGGCGGCGATCGTTGGCCGCAAAGAAGCGCGGCGGACAGACCGGTACACGCAGCTCGCGATCGCGGCCACGCGAGAAGCGATCGCCCAGGCAAATCTGACGATTTCCGGTGAGAACGCGGACCGGGTCGGCGTCGTCATCGGCACCGCGATCGGGGGCCTCGAGACGCTCGAAGCGGGCGCCAACGCGTTGGCCGAGCAAGGAGCCAACCGCGTGTCGCCGTTTTTCTTTCCGATGTTCCTGCCCAACATGGCCTCGGGCGTCGTCGCCATCACGACCGGGGCCAAGGGCCCGAATTTCGCGCCGACCTCGGCCTGCGCCAGCTCCGCCCACGCGATCGGCGAAGCCGCGGCGATGATCCGGCGTGGCGCTGCCGACGTCGTCTTGGCCGGCGGCGCCGAAGCGCCGGTCACCCGGTTGGGCGTCGCCGGCTTCAACGCGATGGCCGCGCTGTCAACGCGCAACGACGATCCAGCGGCGGCCAGCCGGCCGTTTGATGCCGAGCGCGATGGGTTCGTCCTCGCCGAAGGGGCGGCGATCCTCGTCCTGGAATCGGCGGCGCATGCCGCGAAGCGGGGGGCGCCGGTGCTGGCTGAGCTGACCGGATATGCCACAACCGACGACGCCAACCATATGGTCCAACCGGCCGCGGGCGGGATCGGGGCCGCCAAGGCGATGCGAGGCGCCCTCCTGGATGCCGGGCTGGAGGCGGAGCACATCGGCTACGTCAATGCCCATGGGACATCGACCCAACTGAACGAGAAGCTAGAAACCGCCGCGCTAAAGACCGTTTTCGGCGAGTACGCCTACCGGTTGCCCGTAAGCTCCACCAAGTCGATGACGGGACACTTGCTCGGGGCCGCCGGCGGCCTGGAAGCGGCCATCGCGATCCTCGCCATGCGGGACGGCGTGATTCCGCCGACCATCAATCAGCGAACGGCTGATCCCGACTGCGACCTCGATTATGTGCCGAACGTCGCCCGCCAGGCGGCGATCTCGCACGCGATGAGCAATTCGATGGGCTTCGGCGGCCACAATGTGGCGCTCATCTTTTCGAAGCCGGCGGCTTCAGGCGGCTGATCGCGCTATTCGAGATAGCCGCGCAACTTCCGGCTGTGGCTCGGGTGGCGAAGCTTGCGCAAGGCTTTGGCTTCGATCTGCCGGATCCGCTCCCGCGTAATCCCGAACTCGTGGCCGACTTCCTCTAGCGTGCGGAACCTGCCATCCTCCAGGCCAAAGCGGAGGATGATGATCTTGCGCTCTCGCTCGGTGAGCTTATCGAGCGCATCGCCGATTTGGGATTTGAGCAACTCTTGCGACGCCAGCTCTAGCGGCTGCGGCATCGTCTCGTCTTCGATGAAATCGCCCAAGAAGGCGTCGCCATCCTGGCCGACGGGGGCTTCGAGCGAGATCGGGTGGCGAGAGACATCCAGCACTTGGCGGACTTTGTCATCCGAGATATCCATCGCCCGCGCGATTTCTTCCTGGGTCGGTTCGCGCTCCAGGATCTGCTGCAACCGGTGGCCGGTCTTTTTCACCCGGTTGATCGTCTCACCGACGTGGACCGGGAGCCGAATCGTGCGGCTCTGATCGGAGATGGCGCGGGTGATGGCCTGGCGAATCCACCTGGTGGCATAGGTGCTGAACTTAAAGC
>JACCYK010000083.1 GCA_013696525.1 Chloroflexia bacterium | reverse complement strand
ATTCCGCGCCGGTACGGTGCCAGCGTCGCCCTAGTGTTCGAGCCCGGCCAGGTCCCACGGCCAGTACAGATCCTGGCCTGGACCGCGGAACGATGTGCCGAAGGCCGTTAAGACAATATAGGTGACGACGAACCCGGTAAACAAGGCGATGATCATTTCGCGCCGGGTCGGCCGAAACATGACCTGCGTCATCACTATCAGGATGCCGATGAAGATCAGGATAACGGTAAACGGCACCGCCTGGTTATAGATGAACTCCGGCAGGCGCAACTGATCGCGCAGGATCGGCTCGGTCCAGAGCTTCGAGCGGCCCGATGCCTCGTCGAGGACCACCAGGGCGACCAGCACGATCGTGGTGTAGACCGCCGAGAAGCCGATGATCTTGCGACCCTTGGTCGAGGTGCCGAGGATGCCGACCCCCAGCGGGCTGCGGTCGATGTACGGGATCGCCGCGATACCCCCCAGGGCCAGGGTTGGGATGATCACCCCGGCCAGCCCCGCGTTCATGTGCAACAGCAGCTCCTGCAGGTTCAGGAAGTACCAGGGCGCCTTCGACGGGTTCGGCGTCTGGTTCGGGTTGGCGTGGGCGGTCAACGGCGCGTTGATCAGGATCGAGAGCAAGGTTAACAGCCCGAGGAAAACCGTGGCGCAGACGGCTTCCACCACGACCAGCGACGGCCAGACCATGACCTCGTCCTCGGCCAGGTCGGTCGGCCGCGCCATCGCCCGGCCCCGCACCAGCTCGAGCAGCCGTTGCCGCTTGACCTCGTCAATTGCCGGCGGCGGCGCCTGATGCCCTCCCGGCAGTTGCTGTGCGATGTCGGCCATTTGATGCTCCCTTTGCTCGCCGCGACCGCCCTTGTCTACTACCACACCGGACTGAACCGTGAGCCGCCGCCTAGAGCGGGCCCGAGATGCCGCCGTCCTTCCGGATCCGCCAGAAGTGGACCGCCATCAAGAACGCCGCCACCAGCGGCAAGAAGATGACATGGAGGGCGTAGAACCGGATCAGCGCGTTCTGCCCGATCACGAAATCGCCCCGCAGCAGCAACGCGACCTGATCGCCCACGATCGGGGTGGCGGCGCCGATCTCGGTGCCGACCGTCACCGCCCACAGCGCCAGTTGGTCCCAGGGCAGCAGATACCCGGTGAACGAGAGCAAGAAGGTCGTCACCAACAAGAGGACGCCGACCACCCAGTTGAACTCCCGCGGCGGCTTGTAGGAGCCAGTGTAAAAGACCCGGCACATATGGAGGAAGACCGCGATCACCATCCCCTGCGCCGACCAGCGGTGCATGTTTCGCATCAACTGGCCGAAGGTGACGCTGGCCTCGATGTCCTTCATGCTCTGGTAGGCCATGTCCTGGGCCGGGATGTAATAGAACATCAGCAGGACGCCGGTCATCGTCAGGACCAGGAACATGAAAAAGGAGAGCCCGCCCAGGCAGAAGGTGTAGGTCACCTTGGTCGCGTAGCGCTTGATCTTCACCGGATGGATGTGGAGGAAGACGTTGCTGGCGATGATCAGCGCCTGGTTGCGCTGGGTATCGGGGTAGCCATGCCGCACCACCGATCGCCAGAGCGACGAGCCGGTGATCCGATCGGCCAGCGTCTGCTCTCGCCTCATCAACGCCCTCCTGGCTGCCAGGTTCCTGGATCGACGATCAACGCGATCAACTTAAGTCAGTGGCGGGCACCGTCACCGGTGGTCGGCCGCATCCGCTATTTTCCGTCCCCAGCCCAAACCGGTCAAGCCGCCCGCCGCCGAAACCGGCACCCATGCACGCGACCCGGCCGCGTGCCGAACCTGGACCATGCCGAAGGGCCGGTGTGCTCGGCACCGGCCCTTCTCTGCTTCGCGGTGGGCGCGACAGGACTTGAACCTGTGACCTCACGGATGTGAACCGTGCGCTCTAGCCAACTGAGCTACGCGCCCGCGCGGTGCGCCCCAGTATACGAGCCGGACCATCCGCCCGTCGACCCGGAAAATTGGCGAACCAGCGCCTGCCTCGTGACGCTAGGTGCTGATCGGCGCGAACTGGTCGAAGACGGTATCAACCGCCGCCCGCTTCCGCGCGCTGGGAGCAAGGTTCCGACGAAATTCGGCGATCTCCGCCGGCGTGATCCCATGCAACGTCGCCAGGTCCAGCATGTCGAGGAAGTCCGAATGCCGGTGGATGGTGAAGTTGAGAAAGTCCTCGATTTGGAGGCCAACGACCTCTTCCGTCACGGGATCGAGCTGGAGATAGAGGTAATCGTGCTCACGATCCAAGTCGAGCGGCACGCTGATCGCGGGCGAATTCCTCCCAGTGAAATCCACCATGAGCGTGTCAACCTCCTGCCAATACGAAAATCGAACGCGCTCAGGGTCGATGGCGGAGCGGACCGGCCAGCGCGGATGGAAAGTACGCAATTGTGTGTCTTGGTGATCTACGGCCATTTTCGCACCTGGTTTCGGTTCCTGATCCTGGAAAGGGAAAAGGCGGTGACGACTTCGCCGTCGCCAATATGACCAAATTCGACGACAGCCTTCAAGTACAAGCGGTCAATTGGAGGCGGCAGCGACCTGGAACGATAGAAGGTCTCCCGATTGTGGTGACGTGTGTCGCGCCTGACGAAGTCAGGATCCGTGACGCCAGTCAAATCGCATCTAAACCGTCAGCGAGCTCAGGATGCTGAGCAAGGACATGCCCCACCCACTGCTCCCGCGTCACGATGATCTCCCGACGCCACCGGTCGATGCTCGTCAGAAGAATCGTCGGCGTTTCGTCGTCCATAGCCTCCGCCCAGTCTTCGGCAGCGGCGCTCGCGTTGTCCACGATAGGCCGGCGCGGCATGAGGGTCCAAACAAAGCCTGCCAGATGGACGACCCGAATCATGGTCCCGAATGTTGTTACGGCACGAGAGCGACGCACTCCACTTCGACCAGCGCCCCCGCCGGCAGCCGGGCCACCTGGACCGTGCTCCGGGCTGGCGGTGCATCACCGAATGAGCGCGCGTACACCTCGTTAAAGGCGGGAAAGTCGTCCAGGTTGGCCAGGAAGCAGGTGGTCTTGACGACATGGGCGAATGAGCTGCCGGCCGCGTCGAGCACCGCCGCCAGATTTCGCATCACTTGCTCGGTCTGCGCCGTGATGTCGCCTTCGACCAGCTTCATCGTTGCCGGGTCGAGCGGGATCTGGCCCGCCGTGAAGACGAGGTTGCCGCTCTTCACCGCCTGCGAATAGGGGCCGATCACCCGCGGCGCCTGATCGGTCGCGACCACGGTCAGCTTGCCTTCGTTCGCCATGGATCGCTTCCTCCTGATGCGGCCTCTAGTCAAGTGCCTCGTGGCCGCCGAGTCTAGCAACGCCGGCACCGCCGAACAAGCGCCCGGCACTGTACGGACACCAGCGTCCGGCCATGCGCTATACTTTGGCAGCAGGAACATGGTGGCGTGCCACGGTATCTGGAGTGTCTATGAGCGCGACCGGCCGTCTTGACGGATCCTCCCAGCGCATTCGCCCGCTCGCGGCAGGTTCAGATCGACCACGGTTGCGGACCATCGCCCGCTGGCTCAATCGCTTGCTGTTCGTGGTCGTCTTGTTTCTGGCGGCCGGCATCATCGGCCTTGGCTTCTACGCCGCGTCGCACACGGATCAAGTGTTCGAAGGCGTAACCGTGGCCGGCGTCCCGATCGGCGGCCTGAGCGAAGCCGCCGCCCGCCAGCGGGTCGACGAGCGGTTCCGCGACTACGCCGGCGCTCAGCTCACCTTGGTCCATGACGATGA
>JACCYK010000078.1 GCA_013696525.1 Chloroflexia bacterium | reverse complement strand
AATTTGCCGGCGATATCGCCAGGGCGGCGGCGGATATGCCGGCCGCCCGCGGGCACTACGACGCGATCCTCGGCCTGGTGCCGGACAACGTCGGTGCCCTGGCCGGCCTCTGCCGGCTGGCCATCCTCGCCCACGATCGGGCGCGGGCAATCGCGCTCATCGACCGCCTCACCGGCCGCGACGAGCCGCTGGGCGCCGGTCAATTGCTGACCATCGCGACCCTCATGGATTGGCTCGATCAACCGTCGGCCGCAACCACGCTCCGGCATCGGGCCCTGCGGCTGGAGGCGGAGTATGCACACCGACTCGCGGCCGAGGTCGACGCCGCGCTCGGCCGCTCGGAGCGGCCGGGGCCGCCGATCGGCCCCCGTGCGCGGGGGGCACCCACCAATCCCGCGGGGACAAGCGTGATCTCCCCCAAGATTGGGGGCGTGGGGGCTGACCACGCGATCGCACCGGTCCTGGAGCCAATCACGGAATCCACGGCCGAGGTTCCGGTCGATCCCCGCGTGATCGACATCTTGCGGCGGGATTTCGGCTACGAGCAGTTGCGGGCGGGACAGGCGGCTGTCATCGCCAATGTCATCGCCGGCCGCGACACCCTCGCCATCATGCCCACTGGCGCCGGCAAATCGCTGACCTTTCAGATCCCGGCCATCGTGCGGGAGGGCATCACGCTCGTCCTCTCCCCCCTGATCGCCCTGATGAAGGACCAGTTCGACTCGCTGCCGCCGGCGATCCAGGCGAGGACCGCGCTGCTCAACAGCTCGCAACCCGCTGACGAGCAGCGCCGCGTCATGCATGGCCTCGCGGCCGGTGAGTACAAGATGATCTACGCCGCGCCGGAACGCCTGCGCCAGTATTCGTTCCTGGCGGCGTTGCGCGCCGGCGGCACCTCGCTCGTGGTCGTCGATGAGGCGCACTGCATCAGCCTCTGGGGCCACGATTTCCGGCCCGACTACCTCACCATCCCGTTCGCCTTGCGCGAGCTGGGCAATCCGCCGCTACTGGCGATCACGGCCACCGCCACGACACGGATGGCGGCCGGGATCAAGGAGGGGTT
The DNA here is from genome assembly GCA_013696525.1 of Chloroflexia bacterium. Lineage (GTDB taxonomy): Bacteria > Chloroflexota > Chloroflexia > Thermomicrobiales > UBA6265 > JACCYK01. The sequence continues at coordinate 1,914 of JACCYK010000078.1, read as the reverse complement.
TGGCCGGGAACTAGCCGAAATCCGGACCAGCGTCTTCCGGGCCAATCTGTTCTACGAGGCCCATGCTCTCCAGGACCGCGAGCAGAAGGTGCAGCGAGCGGTCGAGATCTGCCGGGCCGAGCGCGGCGCCGGCATCGTCTATGTCCGATCCCGGAAAGACGCCGAAGCGATCGCCGGCATCTTGCGGGACCGGGGGGTCGGCGCCGTGCCGTACCACGCCGGGCTCGACTCGACCACCCGCGGCGCGAACCAGGAGCGGTTCATGTCCGACCAGGCGCGGGTGGTCGTCGCCACCACCGCCTTCGGCATGGGGGTCAACAAAGCCGATGTCCGCTTCATCATCCACCTCAGCCCAACGCCGTCGCTCGAAGCCTACGCCCAAGAATCGGGCCGGGCGGGACGAGATGGGCAAGCGGCCCGCTGCGTGCTGTTAGCGACGAAGTCGGACCGGGGAACCCTCACCCGGATGGCACGGCGCGACGCCCAAGCCATCGACACTCTCCGCCGCATCTACGCCGGTCTCAAGCAGGCGGCGACGGGCGCCTGGGCGATCGTCGCGCCCGACTCTTTGCTCCGCTGGCAGCCGCTTGATCCCGAGGCCGACGACGAGGCCGATCCTCGGATCGCGCTCGGGCTGCTGAGCCAGGCCAAACTGGTCAAGCGCCACGCGGACATGCCGGTCTCGTACACGATCCAGGGAATTCAGCGGCCAGCGCCTGATCTGGACCCGCCGCCGGACCCGCTCTGGCCGGCGCTGGCCGCCTGGCTCGATCCCGGCGCCACCGATCTCCCAACCACGGTGCGCACCAACGAGGCGCTGCAGGCGCTCGGCTGCACGCCGGACGAGCTGGTTCGGGTCCTGTCCTCGTTGCCCGGCCTCTCCGTCCGAGAGGGTCCACGTCAAGCTTGCTTCGAGCTGCTGCCGGCGGGAGCGGACGCCGCAATGAGGATCGAGCAAGTCCTGGCGCGGGTACGGCAAGACGCCGACGCCCGCATTCAGCAGGTCCTGGGCTATGTCCAAGCCCGCCGCTGCCGTCACGTCCTGCTGGCCAACCATCTCGGCGAAGGGTTGGCCAATTGCGATGTCAGCTGCGACATCTGCCACCCGGCGGGAGCGACCACGGCCGCCAGCCAGCCCGTTGCCGCGAGCGAGCGCTCCAGCTTCACCGCCGACGACGCGATGGAGGTCTTGGAAGCGATTCGCTCCCTCTCCTTCGCCCTGGGCAAGCCGGGCCTGACCAAATTTCTGCTGGGATCGGTCGAGAGCCGGGTCCGGGCCGACCGCTCCCCCTCCTTTGGCCGCCTGGCCGGGATGCGCAAGAGCGTGGTCGAGCGGCTGATCGACAAACTCCTGGAAGACGGCTTCATCGAGCACTATCTCGACCGTGAGTATCGCCTGCTGCGCCTCACCCAACGTGGTCGCCACGCCCAACCTGATGATCTTGCCGGGTACGACTCCCGCCAGCCGCTGCCGCGCTCGGCCGGATCACCCAATGGTGACGAGGGGAACGGCGCGTCAGCGGACGACGAGGATCTGTTCCACCGGTTGCGTGCCTGGCGGCGCGAACGGGCCGGGCAGGACGCGGTGCCGCCCTATGTCGTCAGCTCGGACCAGGGGCTGCGAGCCGTGGCGGAGATGCGGCCCCATGATGCCGCCACGTTGCTAGATGTGCCCGGTTTCGGGCCGGCCAAGGTCGAGAAGTATGGCCCAGAAATCCTGGCCGTGATCGCCGGCGTGCCAGACTCGGCGCCCGCGCCCGGCTAGCCCGGTGGCGCGTCGCGGCAACCAGCCGTAAGCTTTGCTGATTGGGGGTGGATGGGGCCGGGTGGCCCCCGCGATCTTCAACATCGTTGGGCGCCGGCAACCCCGGCGCTGGTGGGTTCGACTCCCATGCGCCCTCGCCGAGCCCGCTC
>JACCYK010000211.1 GCA_013696525.1 Chloroflexia bacterium | reverse complement strand
CCCTCCCCTGAATGTCGGCCAAGGGATCACCGAGCTATGGCTGCTGGGCCACCTGGAGAGCGTCTGGTTGCGCGCAACCTGCGCAAGGATTTCGCGGGCCTGCGCGCGGTTGACGATGTCAGCTTCGAGGTCGATCCGGGGGAGATCGTCGGGCTGATCGGACCGAACGGCTCCGGCAAGACGACGACGATCAACGTCCTGACCGGTCTGCTGCCGATCACCGCCGGCGCGGTGCGGATTGGGGACACGGACATCACCGGCTGGCCGGCCCACCGGATTGCCCGCGCCGGCATGGCGCGGACGTTTCAGGTGGTCAAGCTGTTCAAAGACTTCACGGTGCTGGAAAACATCGAGGTGGGAGCGATTAGCGCCGGCGGCGTCTCCCGCCACGAGGCCCGGCGCCGGGCCGAGGACGTCCTGGAGCACATCGGCATCGCCCGGCTGGCGAACGTGCCGGCCGGGGCGCTCCCACAGGGGGAGGAGCGCCGGATCGAGATCGCGCGGGCGCTGGCGACCAACCCGCGGTTCTTGCTGCTGGACGAGCCGGGGGCCGGCCTCAACGACGCCGAGATCGAGGTCCTGATGCCGACCCTGGGCCGGATCCGGGACCAGACCGGTTGTGGCATGCTCGTCGTCGACCACGATATGCGCCTCATCATGGGCTTGTGTGACCGGCTCCACGTCCTCAACTTCGGCCGGACCATCGCCGAGGGGACGCCGGAGCAGGTGCGGCGCCAACCGGCGGTGATCGAGGCGTATCTTGGGGCTGAGACTGATGCCGCCGGCAATGTCGCGGGGAATGCGGCTGATCCCGCCGCGGGGGCGGTTCATGCTGCGGGTTGACGACCTCCACGTCCGGTTCGGGGCGATCGCGGCGCTGCGCGGTGTCTCCCTTCACATCAATCAGGGCGAGATTGTCGGCCTGATCGGTGTCAACGGCGCCGGCAAGAGCACCACGATCGGCAGCATCATCGGCATCGTCCGGCCCAGCCAGGGATCGATCAGCTTCGAGAACGGCTCGTTGCTCGGCTTGGCGCCGGAGGCGATCATCCGCCGCGGCATCGCGCCGGTGATGGAAGGACGCCGCATCTTTCCGGCGCTCACGGTCGGCGAGAACCTCCGCCTGGGCGCGGCGATCCGGCGCGATCCGGCCGGGATCCAGGAAGACCTCGACCGCTGGTGCGCCTTTTTCCCGATCCTGGGTGAGCGCTACCATCAGTCGGCGGGCAACCTCTCCGGCGGTCAGCAGCAGATGCTGGCGATTGGTCGCGCCTTGATGTCGCGACCGCGATTGCTGCTGTTGGATGAGCCTTCGCTCGGTCTGGCGCCGAAGCTGGTGGCGGAGGTGTTCGCCTTGATCGGGCAACTGCGGGAGCTCGGGATGACGATGCTGCTCGTCGAGCAGAACGTGCGGATGACGCTGAACATGGTCGACCGGGCCTACTTGCTCAATACCGGCGCCGTCGAGTTCACCGGCACCGCGGCCGAGATGCGCCAGCACGCGGACTTCGAGCGGGCCTATCTCGGCGGCGCCGGGGCGGCGGCGGCCGCGACGGACGCACCGCGATGACCGACTTCAGTGATGGCATCCAGTTCTTGATCTCATCACTCTCGATCGGCGGGCTCTACGCCCTGATGGCGCTCGGTCTCGTCATCGTCTACGGCATCCTGCGGCTGGTGAACTTTGCCTACGGCGAGCTGATCATGATCGCCGGCTACTCCCTGCTCCTCTTAGGGGATACCCCGCTGCCTTGGCTGGGTGTCGCCATCCTGAGCGTGATCGCGGCGGCGATCGCTGGTCTGCTGATGGAACGGGTGGCCTTTCGGCCGGTGCGGGACAGCTCGCCGACGACCATGCTGATTACCTCCTTCGCGGTCAGCACGCTGCTGCAAAGCGTGGCGTTGCTCACGATCTCGCCCCGGCCGCGCCCGGTGCGGCTGCCTGAATTCTTTGTTCAGAGCCTCACCGTGGGCGATGTACGGATCCGGGTGGTCGATCTAATTGCCCTGGCGGTGACCATCGTGGCGCTGGTGGCGCTGACCATCTTCCTGCGCCGGTCGCTCATCGGCATCGCCTTGCGAGCGGCGGCCGACGACTTCACGATGACCAGATTGCTCGGGGTGCGGGCCAACCTGGTGATCGCGGCCGCCTTTGCCATTAGCGGCGCCCTGGCCGGCATCGTTGCCCTGTTCTGGATCGGCCGCTCGTCGCTGGTCGAGCCGGCGGTCGGGTTGCAGCCGGTCCTGATCGCCTTCATCGCTTCCGTGGTGGGCGGCCTCGACAGCTTGCGGGGCGCGGTCCTCGGCGGCTACGTCCTCGGCTTTCTCACCATCGGCCTGCAGACCTGGCTGCCCCGCGAGCTATTGGACTACCGGGACGCGGTGACGTTCGGCATCGTCATCGTCATCCTTCTGGTGCGGCCGCAAGGGCTGCTGGGCGGCGCGGCCGGAGGCGGCCGGTGAGCGATCGCGGGCGAGCAAGCCCGATTTGGCTGCCGCGCCTGGTCACCGGACTCATCCTGATCGCCGGCATCGCGTTGCTCGCGATCGCGACGGGGGCGGTTGGGGACCGGGTCTTTGTCCGGGTTGTCACCGTGCTCTTCATCAACATGGTCCTGGTGGTGGGGCTTCAAGTCTTCATGGGCAACTCGGGGCTCGTCTCGTTCGGCCACGTCGCCTTCATGGGGATTGGCGCCTACGGCTCGATCTGGTTCTCCTTGACGCCGGAGCAGAAGAACCTGGCCCTGCCCGACATGCCGGAGGAGTGGTGGCTGCATCAGACCACCCTCCCGTTTCCGCTGGCGATCGTGGCCGGCGGGCTGCTGGCACTGATCGTGGGCGGCATCATCGGTATCGCGCTGGTTCGCCTGCGAGGCGCCTCGTTCACGATCGCGACGTTTGCCTTGCTGCTGATCGTCCATAGTGTTGCTCTCCAAACCGAGGTGCTGACGCGGGGATCGCGCACCGTGTTCGGGATCCCGCCCTACACCACGCTGTGGACGGTGGCGGCCTGGGCCGTGGCTGCTGTCATTGTCGCCTTGCTGTTCAAGGAGTCGGCGACTGGGTTAAAGCTGCGGGCCGCCCGTGAGGACGAGGATGCCGCCGCCAGCCTGGGCGTCGATGCCGCCCGCGTGAGGTGGCTGGGCTGGGCGCTGAGCGTCTTCATCGCCGGCGTGGGCGGCGGCCTCTGGGCCCACTTCATCACGACCTTTTCGCCGGCCGCGTTCTACCTGAGCCAGACCTTTCTGATTGTCGCCATGCTGATCATCGGCGGCTCGCGTAGCGTCAGTGGCGCGGTGGTGGGCGCCGCCGCCGTGGCGCTGACCTCGGAGCTCCTACGCGACACCGAAGGACGGCTCAACACCCAACGCGCGGACGGCGCCGGCCTCGGTCAATTCATCCCCTTCCAACTCGTCGGCTTCACCGAGATCGTGCTCGCGATCGCGATCATCCTGATTCTCATCTGGCGGCCGGCCGGGATCACCGGCGGCCGCGAAGTCGTAAGTCGTGGGTCGTGAGTCGTAAGAAGGAGCCGCTCATGGGGCATCGAGAGAGGAATCAGCCACGAGATGTCGCCTCCGCGGCCGCGTCCGTACGTACTACTCACGACTCACGACCCACGACTCACGACTCCGTCGCCCGCGATGAGCGGCTGATCAGCTCGGCGCTCAAGATCCGGTACAACCCATTGGTGGCCGCCGCCGGCGACGGGGCGTGGGTGATTGACGCCGATGGCAAGCGGTACCTCGATTTTGGCGCGAGCTGGTCGTTGGCACACCTCGGCTATAGCAACGCTGACGTCCGAGCGGCAATCATGGCGCAACTGGAACGGACGATGTTTGCCGGGCTCGTCTCGGGGATCAATCTGCCGGCGCTTGATCTGGCCGAGAAGTTGGTGTCGCTCGTGCCCGGCGAATATCCAAAGAAGGTCTGGTACGGGCTCTCCGGCTCCGATGCCAGCGAAGCGGCCCAACGCCTGCTGCTGATGGCGACCGGGCGGCGCCGGTTCGTCACCTTCGTCGGCAGTTGGCACGGCACCACCGAGGCGACGATGGCGCTTTCCGGCCACCCCGGCTTCACCGGCAGCCTCGGCGGCGGCAACGTGACCAAGATCCCGTATCCAAACCCCTATCGCAACCCGTTCGGCGGCAGCTCGGAGCGCGTGACCGACCAGTGCCTCGATTTCCTGGAGAACTACCTGTTCGACACCATCTGCCCGCCGGGCGACGTGGCCGCCATCTTTGCCGAGAGCGTTCAGAGCGACGGTGGAGACGTGGTGCCGCCGCCCGATTTTCTACCGAAGTTGCGCGCCCTCTGCGATCGCCACGGCATCCTGCTCGTCATCGACGATATTAAGATCGGCTTGGGCAGGACCGGCAAGATGCTCTCGATTGAACATGCCGGGATCGCGGCCGACCTCGTCTTGCTCGGGAAATCGCTCGGCGGCGGCCTGCCGCTGAGCGCGATCGTCGGCCGGGCCGACGTGCTCGATGCCGGCACCGGAGTCGCCCTCTTCACCACGGTCGGCAACGCGACCAGTTGCGCGGCGGGCCTGGCGACGATTGAGGTGATCGAGCGGGAGGGCCTGGTGGCGCGGGCGGCCGAATATGGCGACTATTTGCAGCGGTGCTTGGTGCAAGCGTTGGACAGATACGAGATCGTCGGAGACATTCGCGGCCTGGGCATGATCTGGGGGGTCGAGCTGGTCGAGGACCGGGCCGGCAAGCGGCCAAACCAGCCGGCCGCGGCCAAGATCGTCTACCGGGCCTGGGAGCTGGGGCTGATTGTCTACTACGCCGGAAACTGGTCCAATGTCCTGGAGATCACGCCGCCGTTGGTTCTCACGAAAGCGGAGATCGAGCGGGGCGTGGCGATCCTGGCCGAAGCGACGGCGGATGTGGCGGCGGGACGGGTCAGCGATGAGGCGATTGCCGCCTTTGCCGGCTGGTAACGGAGGAGGCGATCCTTGGCCGACCCGATTGTGCGCTTTTTGGATGCGAAACGCGATGCCTACGTCGACGATCTGCGCCTGCTCGCCGGCCAGGATTCGAGCAGCTACGACAAAGCAGGCGTCGACGCCGTGATGGATTGGCTTGAAGCCCGTCTGACGGCTACCGGGTTCGATTGCGCCAGGAATCGGCAAGAGCGGTTTGGCGACGATCTGATCGCCCGCCGCCACGGTCGCGGCCGGGGCACGATCCTCCTCCTGGGCCACGCCGATACGGTGTACCCAACCGGAACGGCGGCGCAACGGCCGTTGACGATCGCCGACGGTAAGAT
>JACCYK010000031.1 GCA_013696525.1 Chloroflexia bacterium | reverse complement strand
CCGACCGCGACCGTGAGCGCGTATGGCCAGCCGAAGTTGACATCGGCCAGTACCGCGCCCACCCAGGTGGTGACCGCCAGCAGCAGATAGGAAGCGGACAGAATCCGGCCCAACAGTTTCGAGAAGGTGCCGGCCCCGCCTCGCTCCGCCAGGGAGTCGTAGAGAAACGCCTGGGCCGAGCCGGAGCGACACGCGAATGAAGCGCCGGAGAGATACATTGCCGGGAAGACCAGCAACAGTGGATTCGCCAGCGTCGTGGCCATCAGCATCAAGAACGCGGCGAGGGCGACACAGAGCGAGCTGAGTGCCAGCGCCCACTTGCGGCCAAAGACGTCGGCCAGCGATCCCGAAGGCAGCTCCAGGGTGATCGGCGCCAAATGGAAGACGGCCTCGGCGATCCCGATCTGGGTCAGCGACAGGCCCAGGTGTTGCAAATAGAGGATCCAGATGCCGCCGGTGAGGCCGATCTCCGCCACGAGCTGATACCCGTAAAATCGGGCCAGCGACTGCCCCGGCTCCGACGGGCTCAGCTCGGCCTCGGCCGTTGCCTCGGCCCGCAACGTGATCGGATCCATCGCCCTACCCCGCGTGGCACGCCAGGATGCGCCAGCGCGTTCTACTCTGCAACGGGCGCGAGGGCGAAGGCTACACCACCACGGCATCGCGGAAAAGGATTACCGGGCCAATGGAAAACCGAACCTGGCTCTTGGCGCTGGTGATCGTGATCTGGATCGTGGCCCAGTTCGGCCTCGCCGGCTGGGCCTTGCGCGATCTGTGGCAACGGCCCCGCGTCCGCGGCGACAACAAGGTGGTCTGGGCGCTGATGATCCTGATGCTGCCGGTGGTCGGCCCCCTCGTCTATTCCAGCTTCGGCCCGACCTCGTTCCTGCCCCGCCCTGGGCGGCCCCGGCCGCCCGTCTCCGATCCAGAGGATCACTCGTAGCGCATCACCTCTCGCCCCACTGAGATCGGATGGGTTTGCCACACTCCCAAGGTCTGCATCAGAGGGTCCGTCCGACATCATCGCGGCGTATGAGTCCGACCAATCGCCCGTCGGATGTCGTGACCACAACACTGTGCGTGTTCTTGTCATGCATCCGATGAGCCACGTCCGCGAGGCGGGCGTCGGGGCGAACAGTTGTCGGTCCCGCCTCCATGACCTGCTCGACCGGCACTGTCGAATCCGCGGCCAGCGCAGGGGCGCGGATTCTGCCAAGGACCACACACTCGTCGTTCACAACCAAGCAGATATCCCAACCCGCGGTTCGGACTCGCACTTGCACATCGCCGACGAGATCGGTCAACCGACAGGTGGGAACATCGCCGCGGGCCACGTCACCGACGCGGGGGATTGCTGCATCCCGCCCTTCCCGCGCCAAGCCCGAGGCAAACCAATCGGCTTCGCCAGCAACGTAGTCGTAAACCTCTCGAAACCCGAGGCTAGTGAGCCGCGACGCGGCTCGGGGACTCATGTCTCACTGGTAGTCCCAACAGTAAACGATCACCGGGCGGTTTGGGTCGAGCCGGGTTGCGGTTTCCCGGTTCAATGCCTTGAGCGGGATGTTGACGGCGCCGGCGATATGCTCTGCCTCGTATTCGTCAGCAGGCAGCACATCAACGAGTTGGGCGCCTTCCGCCAGCAGCCGCTTGATCTCGTGGCGATCAATTTCGTTTGGCATGGAGATACTCCTCATCATCGACCACAGCGCCACTACTATATCAAGGTCCATCGGACGCTATACTCGATACGTGAGCAACCCTGGTCCGGATCACCACTTGGAGCAAGCGGCGACGGCGGCAGACGCCGCCCGTCCGACCGTGCTGTTTCGGTCGCCCGCGTTCCTCGGCCATGACACTGGGCCCCACCCGGAAAACGCCGGCCGGATCGCCGCGATCGAAGCCGAGCTGACCCGGGCCGACCTCCGCCGCGACCGGCCCGAGATCCCGTTTGGCCCCGCCAGCCGCGAGCAGCTCGAACGGGTCCACGATCCGGCCTACCTCAATGCGATTGAACAGGCGGCGGCGAGCGGCGGCGGCTGGATTGATGGCGACACCGTGGTCCGCCCCGATTCGGTCGCCGTGGCCGCGCTGGCCGCCGGCGCCGCGACGGCGGCGGTCGATGCCGTCCTCGACGGCGCGGCCCGGCGCGCCTTTGTCCTGGCCCGGCCCCCCGGCCACCATGCGACGCCGGGCCGGGGGATGGGCTTCTGCCTACTCAACAGTATCGCGGTGGCCGCGTCGCACGCGGTCGCCCACGGTCTGGACCGGGTCCTGATTCTCGATTGGGACGTGCATCACGGGAATGGGACGCAGGATGCGTTCTACGAGACGGAGCGGGTCTTCTTCTGTTCAATTCACCAATCACCGCTCTATCCAGGGACGGGAGCGGCGACCGAACGTGGCAGCGGCGCTGGCGCGGGGTTCACCCTGAATATCCCGATGCGGCCAGGACTGGGCGACGAGGACTACGAGACGGTCTTTGCCGAGACCGTGATCCCCGCCGCCCGCGCCTTCCGCCCGGAGCTGGTGCTGATCTCGGCCGGGTTCGATGCCCACCGGGATGATCCGCTGGCCGGCATGCGCCTGACCGAGGCCGGCTTCGTCAGCATGACGAAAGCGGCGCTCGCCGTGGCGGCGGCGAGCGCCGGTGGCCGGCTCGTCGCCATCCTCGAAGGCGGCTACGATCCCGGCGCCTTGGGTCGTGGCGTGGCGGCGATGCTGACGACCCTCGATACCGCGGAATGACCACGATCCAGGAGACGCCGAAGCGCCAGACAGACTGGGGAGCGCGATGAGCAGCAACACGACCCGGCCGCCGGCCGCCCGGCCCGATGGCACGCGGCCAACGGCCTATCGCCAAGACGATGAGCGCCGGCGCGATGAAGCCCGGGTCGTCGGCCTCCAAAACCAGGTCGACGAGCTGCGGCAGGCGCTCCGCGAGTTTGCCAGTCGCCAGGGCCGCGAGGAAGAGCTGCTGAAGCAGTACGAGGGCACGGCGGCGCAGAACAGGCTGGCGATCGAGCAATTGCGCCAGGAGGGGCAGCAAAGCGCCCAGGCCCGGGCTCTCGACGAGAACCGCACCCGGCAGCAGGTGGCCGATCTCGAAACCCGGCTCCATGATGTCGCCCGGCCTATCCGTTCGCTCCAAGCGCACGTCCTGGAACTGCTCGAAGCGGCCCGGCGCAAGACCGACGATACCGGGCAGTACCGGCAACGCGATGAGGAGCTGCAGGAGCAGATCGAGCACCTCTCGGCCCACGTCGACCGCACCTCGGTGATGATTCATCAGTTGCGCGACTCGGTCGATTCCCTCCGCGGCGAAAGCGACCAGGTCCGCCGCGACGTGATGCGAACCGAAGACGGGATCAAGATCGTCGACCAGGAAGCCCGCCGCCGGACCACCGAGATCGAGCAAGCAAGCGCCAATGTCTCGGCCCGGATCGATGAGCTCCGCTCCGATCTCGGGCACCTCTTCGACCTGATCGACGACACCCGGCGCTCGATCGTCCACCTCGATCCCACGATCGATGAGCTCCGTGGCGTCGACACCGTGCTGCGGCAAGACCTGACTCGCTTCCAAACCCAGACCAACGAGCGGCACGAGCTGCTGCTGGAGCGGGCCGAAGACGCCCGTCAGGAAACGGACACCCAGATCAGCGATGTCCGTCAGGCCCAAGAGCAGCGCTATGAACGGCTCACCGATCGGATCGAGGAGCTGGGAGAAGCGCAGCGCGAGATCGGCTTTCGCATTACCGCCCTCAGCGGGCAGCTCGACGAGCTGCGCCTGGTCGATGTCTCGCTGCGGCGGGAGCTCTGGATCCTGAACGAGCAGCGAGTCCGGCTCCGCTTGGAGCAGGCGCAGCAGGAGCTCGACCAGGTGGCCAGCCAGCGCCGGGAGGCGGAGGCCGAAGCGCCGGCGACGCGTCAGCGGCGCCAGTCAGACCACTGACCTGCCACCACGAGAAGCACGCGGTACGGGGAACGACCGCGATCGTAGGCGGCGATTGGATCGTCCGCTGCCGTGAAAACGAGCCCGATCTCGGGCGGCGCGGTAATCGTCCGATGGATCGAGCGGCGGACCGCGAACGTTCGCGCTTGGCCGGACCCGTTCGCGCTTGAAAATGGCGGCAAATGGCGCCAACCCGGCCGCTGACCGGCGGGCAAGGGGTTGACAGTCCCTCGTCTGGTTGGTATCGTCGTCCCATCCCGAAGGCGCTCCAGGCGTCCGGGTGTTGCGTTCAGAGCGGCAGTTGGCGCCTAAAGCCGAGGCCCACTGCCCCGTATCGAAAACGGGAGATCGAATGCCTGACGCCATCGCCCGCGCAATCATCTGGAGCCAGATGATCGTGCCCGGTGGCAGGCGCGGGTCGGAGATCCTGCCGGCGACGATACAGAGGCGCGGTCTCCGGACCGCCACTGAACAAGGCTGAAACGGTTTGACCCCAGGGCTCGACGCGGATGGACGTCGAGGCACCGGGGTCAATTCATGTCAGGGTGCGGCATCGCGACGCGGATGGACGTCGCGCTACGAGGGGTCGTTTTCACCAAACTCTGACGTGTAGGAGGCCAAGGGTTTTCATCCCCGACACCCACGGGCCGGTCGAGTGGCTGCTCGACCGCGAAACAAGGAGGGAAGGATCTTGTTCGCGCGAACACGGTCTGGCGTGCGCTGGGGAACCCTGGCGTTGGTTGGACTTCTCATGGCCACGACTCTGGCACCGCTGCCCGCGCTGGCGCAAGACGCCGGCCTCGCGCCGGGCACGGCAGCGACGAACGCCACGGGGGAAGCGGTTCTCATCCGGTCCACGCCCGGCTATGCCGGCGAAGCGGCCGGCGAAGTTAGCCCAGGCTCACAAGTCACGATCGCCGACGCGCCGGTGACCGCCGACGATGGCTCGCTCTGGTATCCCGTGGGCGGCGGCTTCGTCCCCGCCTCGGCGATGAGCGGCGCCACCGACACCGCGGGCGATCCGAGCGGCGTCACCAACCAGGTCTCCGGCTACTACGACCAAAACGGCAACTGGGTCGAAGCGATGTCGGCGGAGACGATGCCGCTGGACGTCGCCCAAGAAGCACCCGCCGACCAGGCCACCGGCTATGTCGATGAGAGCGGCATGTGGGTCGATACCTCCGGTGCCGAGGCGCCGGCCGCGGAATCGTCCGGCTACGTCGACCAGAACGGCAATTGGGTCGACACGACACCCGCCACGGACACCACTGCCACGGACACCACTGCCACGGACACGACCGCCACGGACGCGACCGCCACGGACGCGACCGCCACGGACACGGCGGCCGTCGATGCGGCGGCCCAGGAAGCCCCGGCCGCCGCCACGAGCGGCTACTACGATCAGACCGGCGCCTGGGTCGATACCACCGGCCAGACCACGAATGCGTCCGGCGACACCATGGTCCTCAACGACGCCAGCGGCGCCTCGAACACCAACAACGCCACCGCCCCGCCAGCGGCGCCGATCGGCACCGCCTATATCGCCGGCACCAACGGGGAGGGGGCGATCTGCCGCACCGCCGCCGACTGGTCAGCCGCCGAGCTGGGCACGGTCACCGAGGGTTCCGCGGTCGAAGTGACCGGGGGCACGGTCGGCGAATGGCAGCCGGTGAACTGCAACGGCGTCAGCGGCTATGTCCACGCCTCGTTCGTTTCCTGGGATGCGCCGGTCACGGGCGACACCGCGGTGACCGCGACCGATGACACGGTGGTCAGCGACACCGCCAGCGGCTATCAGAACAACCGGAACAACCGTCGCGGCAACGTGAACAACGGCGGCGGCTCCGGCCAGGCCATCGCGAACTTCGCCATGCAGTACCAAGGGTATCCCTACGTCTACGCCGGTGAGGGGCCAAATGCCTTCGACTGCTCGGGCTTCACGATGTTCGTGATCCGCAATACGGTTGGCCTGGAAATCACCCACGACATGTTCGCCCAGTACGACATGGGGACCAAGGTCGACCGCAACGCGTTGCAGCCCGGTGACCTCGTCTTCTTCGAGAACACGTTCCGGCCGGGGATGTCCCACAATGGCGTCTACATCGGTAATGGCCAGTTCATCCACGCCGAGAATGAATCAACCGGCGTCAGGATTAGCGATCTCAATTCCGATTACTACTCGTCGCGCTATTTCGGCGCGGTCCGCTTCACCTAATCGACGCGCGGCGCGGTCGCGAGGCGGACAACGGGGGCTGAGGGCCGATTCGGGTGGCAGCAATGTCACCGAACCGGCTGGGGGAACGAAACGGGGCGTCGTGTTTTTGGCACGACACCCCGCTTCGTCGTTGTTCGAACATGCCGGGCCACGCGATCGCGTCCTGGTCTCGCCGGCAGCTAAAGGCATCCGGCTGCCCCACGGAAGCATGGTAAAGC
>JACCYK010000002.1 GCA_013696525.1 Chloroflexia bacterium | reverse complement strand
TCGACTACATGGTGGATCAGTTTCGTGACCGGTATGGACTGCGCGAGGGAGCGCTCTCGGCGGCTGAGCTGGCGGAAGCTGAGCACCGGGCCAGCGAGCGTTTTGGCAAACCGGATTGGATCTATTTTTTGCCATAGCGCGACCAAATTCGGCGTTCTGGACCAGCAACCGCGAACGCGGTGGTTCCGTTTGTCGATGTCCATGCGTAGCCAGGCATGGTCGGAGAAGACTATGCAGCCGCGAACGAGAAGGTCGTTTTCGGTAGCCTCTGTCGCTTATACCGGCGTTCTGGAGCGCGTCACGGGGTAGATGCGCTCAACTCGGGCCGTGCGCCACGGATTGACACCCCCGGCGGCAAACTCTATGATCGAACATAATTCGCGGCATGCGATCGTCGTCCCGATTCGAGCAACGAGGGGAAGCTCCGGGCGGGCCGATCGCTGATTGCCAATGCCGCGAGCGGCCGCGTGCGATCGTGCTGATCGCGGGCGTAAGATTCAGTCACCACGAACGTCGGCAACGAGCGGGCGTCGTTGACGCATGGCGGACAGGTGATGACTCGTCAGCAATCGGACGGGGCTGCCAGCCGTCGACCCCGCGATCGGGGCCGAGGCCGGCACCGTGGCCAACACCGCGCTTGAATCTGACCCGGGAGGGGAAGGCAGATGGACGGACAACGGTTCGACTCGTTAGCGCGCGCCGTGGCCGGCGGCGCGTCCCGCCGGCTTGTGATCCGAGGCTTCGCGGCCGGAGTCATGGCCACGATCGTTGGGGTCAGCCGGGGATCCCCGGTTGGGGCGCAGCAGAACGTGCCGCTCGGCGGCCGCTGCTCCACCTTCGGCGCGAATTCGGAATGTAGCCAGGCCGGCACTCCGGCCGGCGGCGTGGCAGTGATCTGTAGCGACAACGGGGTCGCGCTCGACGGCCAATTCAACTGCTGCCGGAACGCGGGCGGCGTCTGTACGGCCGATTTTCACTGCTGTGGCTCCGCCGCCTGCCAGAACGGCACCTGTGGCGGCAGCCGCGCGCCGAGCGCCGGCCCCGGCACCTCGCCGCTGGGTGCCAACTGCACCTCGACCAGCCAATGCAGCCAGGCTGGGGGATCGGTCGTTTGCAGCGACAACGGCATCTCAACTGACGGCGCCCTGAACTGCTGTCGCAGCCAGGGCGGCGCCTGTATCGCCGGCTCCAACTGTTGCTCTGGCCTGGCCTGCATCAACAGTGTCTGTGGCGGGACGTCGGGGTCCGCCAATCTATCGCCGGGCACGGCCTGCAACAGCACCGGCGAATGCAGCCAAGCGGGCGGCTCGGTCGTCTGCGCCGACAACGGCGTCCCGACCGACGGCGCGCTCAATTGCTGTCGCGCCGCTGGCGGCGGCTGCTCCAGCAGCGCCGGCTGTTGCGCCGGTCTGCAATGCGTGAGTGGCGCCTGCTCGGGGGCGGCAGCCCCGCCAACGAGCGGCAACCTGGCGCGGGGGTCGGCTTGCACCGCGGCGAGCGAATGCAGCCAGGCTGGCGGCGCGGTGCTGTGTTCCGACAACGGGTACGTTGATGACGGCCCGCTCAATTGCTGCCGCTCGGTGGGCGGCGCGTGCACCGACACCGTCCGCAGCGCGGATTGCTGCCTCGGCCTCTACTGTCGGAACGGCGCCTGCACCGACCTGTCGCTGACGGGTCAGTTGCCCCCTGGTTCGGCCTGTGATTCGGCGGACCAGTGCGATCAGACCGGGGGCGGGGTCGATTGCGCCTTCAACGGCGAGGTAACGAGGGGAGCCACCAACTGCTGTCGCTATGGAGGCGGCGCCTGCACGACGAAGGCGGGCTGCTGTGGCGAGGCGGATTGCATCAACGGCGTCTGCGGTGGCGCGGCCCCGGCGGCGGGCGGGCTGACGCCTGGCGCGTCCTGCACCTCGTCGTCGCAATGCGGCCAAGGCGGGGGGACGACGATCTGCGCCGACAACGGCATTGCCAGTGACGGCGCGCTCAATTGTTGCCGGAATGCCGGCGGCGCCTGCACGAACGGCGCGGGCTGCTGTGCCGGGCTGCTCTGCACCAATGGGACTTGTGGCGGCGGCGGCGCCAGCGGCGCCCCCGGCCCTGGCGGCGGGGAGTTGCCGCCCGGCTCAACCTGCACCGCGGACAGCCAGTGCAGCCAGGCCGGAGGTGAGGTAGTCTGTCAGGACAACGGGATTGCCAGCGACGGCGTGCTCAACTGTTGTCGGTACGTGGGAGCCTGTACCGCGGCGAACAACAGCGCCGGGTGCTGCGCGGGCCGGGTCTGCGTCGGCGGCACCTGTCAGGTGGCCTAACCGGTCATCGCGGTGAGTGTTAGGTCCAGGGGGGCGGAGAATCCGCCCCTTTGGTCTTGCGCCGCAAGCCGGAGGAACAGTGCTTGGAGAGTGAAGGACGAGCATTGAGGAATACGATGTCCGAGGGTACTCGTCGGCCGATTGGCCCTCACTCGTCTCCCCTCCCCCAAGCGTGGGCGAAGGGAGGCGAGTGAGCCGGCCCCCGAAGCGACGGCGGGAGCGGGCCAGCGAGGCCAGCGTGGCGGCTGACGCCGCGACCAAACTGGAACGGATCCCGGACGCCGCGCTGCCCGGCATCGTGGTTCGGGCCTATGGCAAGTTTTTCGATGTGCGGCTGCGCGACGAACCACGAGTGCTGCTATCGACCGTGCGGGGCACCGTGCGGCGGGAGCGGCGGCGATCCGATCTCGTCGCGGTCGGCGACCGGGTCTGGGTCACTGACGTCGGGGAAGGCGAGGGGCAGATCGAGGCGATCGCGCCGCGCGGCCGGGTGCTGGCGCGGCGGGCGCGGCTGACGGAGGACATCGAGCAGGTCATTCTGGCCAATCTGGACCAGGCGCTCTTCCTCTTCTCGGTGCGCGACCCGACGCCGCACCCGCGGATGCTCGATCGCTTCCTGGTGATGGCGGAGTCACGGGAGCTGCCGGCGCTGATCGGGGTCAACAAGATGGACCTCGACGAGGTTGACGGTGCTGGGGCGTCGCTCGCGAAACGGATCTTTGGCCCGTATGGGGCCGTCTACCCGGTGTTCTACGTCAGCGCGGCCTCCGGTTTGGGAGTAGCGGAGCTGCAGGCGGCGGTCGAAGGCAAGATCACGGCGGTGGCCGGGCCGTCCGGGGTCGGCAAATCGAGCCTCCTCAACGCGCTAGACCCCGATCGCATCCG
>JACCYK010000649.1 GCA_013696525.1 Chloroflexia bacterium | reverse complement strand
ACGACTCACGACTCACGACTCACGACGGGCGCGGGCGATCGCCGTCGACCGCTCGGCGAACCGGAGGAGCGCGTCGGCCAGGAGGGCGAGAGCGGTAATGGCGATGGTTCCCGCCAGGATGCGATCGGGGTCGTTGCGGGTGATCCCTTCGAACAGTAATTGGCCCAGGCCGCCGGCGTCGATCCAGGCCGCCACCGTGGCCAGGCTGATCGTGGTCACAAAGGCGGTCCGGACGCCCGCGATGATGACCGGCAACGCCAGCGGCCAGCGGACCTGGCGGAAAACCTGCCAGCCCCCCAGGCCCAGCCCCCGCGCCGCTTCCAGCGTGCTCGGATCAACCCCGCGCAGGCCGGCGACGATGTTGCGGACCAGGAAGATCTGGGCATAGGCGGCCAAGACGATGACCGCCGGCACCACGCCGATGCCCAGCACGGGGATCAAAAAGGCGAGAAAGGCGAGGCTCGGCACCGTGTAGAGCACGCCCAGGACGCCGACCATCGGCAGGGTCAATCGCGTGAAGCGGGTCGCGATCGCCCCCAGCGGGATGGCAATCACCAGGGCAATCGCGACCGCGGTCAGGCAGAGTTGGATATGCTCAAGGGTCAGCCCAAAGACCCGGTCGCGGCTCCTGATCAGATAGTCGAGGTCCACCTAGCGCGCGCTTTCGGCTAGGCTGGCCGCCACCTGCTCCGACCGGCCCGCGACGTGCGGCACACTGGCGTCCTGGATGGCGCGGAGATCGAGCGTCCCGACCGGGGCGGCGTCGTCATCCACGACGAGAAGCCGCGGGGCGCCGCTTTCGAGCAGGGTGCCGAGGGCGGTGCGCATCCGCGCCGAATGCGGCACGGTCGGCGCCTCGGCCAGCACAACCTCGCCCGCGAGCGGCTGCATGGCCGCCGCCACCGAAACTAGGCTGAGGCGGCGCAAGACATCGTCGGCCCCGACCAGGTCGGCCACGAACTCGTTGGCCGGGGTCATCACGATCTTCAGCGGCGAGTCGTACTGGACGACCTTGCCTTCGCACATGACCACGATCTGATCGGCCAGGCGCACCGCTTCCTCGATGTCGTGGGTCACGAACAGGATCGTCTGCCCGAAGCGGGCGTGGATCCGCAACAACTCGTCCTGGAGCCGGGAGCGGGTGATCGCATCGAGCGCCCCGAACGGCTCATCCATGAGGAGGGTGGCGGGAGCGGCGGCGAGAGCCCGGGCCAGGCCCACCCGCTGCTGTTCCCCGCCCGAGAGCTGCGCCGGATACCGGTCACGATAGGTCTCCGGCGGCAAGCCGACCAGATCCAGGAGATCATCGACCCGCCGCCTGATCCGTCGCTTGTCCCAATGCAGCAGCTTCGGCACGACCGCGACGTTCTCCGCCACCCGGTAGTGGGGAAAGAGCCCCGCTTGCTGGATCACGTACCCCATCCGGCGCCGTAGCTCGGGCGCCGGTTGGGCGGTCGATGGCTCGCCGTTGATCAGGATCACGCCGGAGGTCGGCTCGTAGAGGCGGTTGACGAGCTTCAGCAGCGTCGTCTTGCCCGAACCCGACGGCCCGAGCAGGACTACCAACGAGCCGGGATCGACGGTGAAACTGACCCCGTCGACGCCCGCCCGGCTCTCCCCGCCGAAATGTTTGACCACCGCCTGGAACTCGATCGTCGCCGCGGCGTTGGCCACGTCGGCCCGGCTGGCTTCCACCTGATTGGCGATACCGCACCGTCCTCCGTGACGCCGGGCGGCGCTGAACGGGACCAGCCATATGGCCTCTCGTCTCAGCGACGCCCGCGGGCAATCTCGCGGGCTGATCCCGACGAGCGCGGCCTACTCGCCGAGCAGGCCGTTCTCCTCCAAGAAGGATCGCGCCACGTCGGCCGGCTCCTCCCCGGCGTCGCCGTCGACCCGCCAGTTCAGCTCCGCCATCACCTCGTCGGTCAGCAGGGGGGCGATCTCGTTCAGGGCGTCCGCCAGCTCCGGATAGGCATCCAGCACATCTTGACGGACGACCGGCGCCACATGATAGGGCGGCCACAGGCTGAGATCGTCCTCCAGCAGGACAAGATCGAAGCCCGCCACCTGGCCGTCGGTGCCAAAGGCGAGGACGACCTCGGCCTGGTCTTCCTGTAGCGCCTGGTAGCGGATACCGGGCTCGACGCTCAAGACCTCCCCAAACTCCATGCCGTAGAACTCTTGCAGCCCGAGCAGGCCGTCCGGCCGCTCGACGAAATCGGAGGGGGCGACGATCGTCAGGTCGCCGGCGATCGCGGCCAGCTCGGAGATGGTGCTAATGCCCTGCTCCTCGGCGAAGGCCCGCTTCACCGCCAGCGCCTGGGTGTTGTTGAACGGCGTCTCATCCAGCCAGACCAGGTCGAATTGGTCTAGGTAGCCGTCCGCCACGAGCTGGTAGACCTGCTCGTCGATGGTGGCGGCGCCCGCTTCCGGGGTGGCCTGGACCGAGGCGATCGGGATTTCCAGAATCACGGTCAGGGCGGTGCCGGTGTATTCCGGATAGAGGCTGATCTCCCCGGCCACCAGCGCCTCGTGGGCGACCGCGGTGCCGCCGAGGTTGAGGCTGGTGCTGACCGGCAGGCCGAGCGCTTCTAATCGCTGCGCGTACATCTCACCCAAGATCAGTTGCTCGGTGAAGTTCTTGGAACCAATCGCCACCGTGTCTTGGCCCAACACGTGGACCGGAACGGCGAACAGGGCGGCGCCGGCGACCGGCGTCACCGCCAAACCTTTGACTACTGTGCGTCGGGTTACCATCTGTACCTGTCTCCTCTCGTCTCGCTCGTCGGCTCAGTCGTTGCGTCTGACGCAACATGCTGTCCACCGCATAGAACACCGGACGGCAGGCGATTGTCAGGCCGCGTCGGGCGGCGTCAGTCGCCGTTCGAGCCCGCCCAGCGCCGATTCGGCGCCCAGGGTCAGCAGCGTGACCGGGATCGCCCCTACCAACAGCAGCCGCTCGTCCAATAGCGTCAGGCCGCTGGTGATGAACGTGCCAAGCCCGCCGGCGCCGATGAACGCCGCCAGGGTGGCGCTGCCGATCACCTCTACCGAGGCGGTTCGAATGCCGGCGATCACCACCGGCACCGCCAGCGGCAGTTGGACCCGGGTGAACACCTGGAAGGCGTTCATCCCCAGGCCGCGGGCGCTCTCGAGGGCGACAGGATCGACATTGCGCAACCCGGCATCGGTGTTGATCACCAGCGCCGGTCCTGCCAGCAGGGTGAGCGCGATCAGCGCCGGACGCTCCCCCAAGCCGAAAAAGGGCAACAGCAAGAACAGGACCGCCAGGCTGGGTACGACGCGGGCGGCGGAGACGACCCCGATCAGGGCGGCCCCGGCCCGGCCGCTCCGGGAGGCCAGGACGCCGATCGGGAAGAAGATCGCGATGGCCGCCAGCAAGGCAATGATGCTCAGCCGGAGATGGACGACCACGGCCTCGCCAAAGCGATCCTGGTTATCGAGGATGTATTGCCAGCTCTCGGCAAGCAACTCCACGCATCGCGCCCTTCGCTCCACCCGGCCGCCGAGGACCCGGTGCGTCGGGAGACAATACCACATGCGTGGAGTTTTAGAACATCCGATCTGCCATGTTCGTCACGGCGGAAACTGACATTGGCGCACGGGTGCGGCCCAATTCATCTGGATTCGCGGGTTGGTGACAAGAGCCCCCGGGTTCTCCCGAGCATATTGCTCGGGTAGCCGACCCATTTTTCAGTTCTAGTAGAATGGTTCTTGACCGCTGAATATGTCGAACTCGCTCTGAATCTTTCGCTGAATCAGGTTGTATGAGCGGATATCATTGCGCTCCCACTTTCGTTGGAGAGCCCACCAACAGTAATCGGCGAACGGCAAACATGGCTCCGAGCTCGCGGACCACGAGGCGGTCGTAAATGGAATCGGGTGTGATGCTTCCTCGATTGCCTCGGTCATGGCCTCGCGTGCGTTCTGCGCCTTCCAGTTCAAGCTGATCGACGCGCCAATCACCAGAACGTCGTCAGCCGGGGATGCGATTCGCGGCATGACGTGCTTCATGTGAAAGAACCAAGCTCGTTTGTAGAAGGCAACACTGTTCTCTCGGACGTTCGGAATGGTCATGGCCTTCTCGAAGATCGTCGCATCGATCCGAAAGTCGTGATCGTTGATGAGCTGGAAGACCGCGTCTCGGACCCGCTGCTTGTCCTCGGTGGCGTGAAAGCCACGGGAAAGGTCCCAGCCCTGGCGGGTTAGGTCGCGCCTGAGCTGGAGGAGATCATTCCCCATCCCGCACTGATCGAGCGTGACCGAGGTCAGGATGAAGAACCGGGAGCCGCGGTTCGAGAAGTCGAGGTTGCCGGCTTCGTCGACGAAGACATTCCGAAGCGCCATCAGCTCTGCCAGGTATGGACAGGCCAGGGCCAACCAACCGGCACGTTGTCACCGCGACCGGAGGACCAACCGGCTACAGGATTCATCGTGGCCATTGTACACACGATCAAGCGCGCTCAGTGGTTGACGGGGCGTTCTGATCCTTGCCATTGCCGCCGCGCCGCCCGGCGCTCGATGGTGCCGGCGAGGAAGAGCCAGCCCCCCGCGATCATCAGGATCACCGCCGCCTGCATCAGCCAGTCGTGTCCGGCTAGCCCGCTGTGAAGCGGCACAAACCAAGGTGCGCTCATCGCAATTCCTCCCGGAGGAAGGTGGTGGTACGCTGCTCGCGGATGGCGAGGGCAAACTTGCGCATGGTGTCGTAGATGACCGGCAGCTCGAGGTAGTCGATCGCGATCGCGACCCAGGCCAGTGCCACCGGTAAGGCGCCGCCGGCCCCGCCCCCCAGCTCGGCCACGACAAACTCATCGGTGATCCAGAAGATGTGGAGCCACTGCGAGTTGAGGAAAAGCAGGAAGAGCGCGCTCTTCCAGTTCCAGCCCTTGCGTAGCTCGTTGATGTAGACCAGCGAGACCGAGAAGAGGGCCGGAATCTCGGTGTAATCGACGATCAAAATGAACCAGCGAAGCGGCCCGCTGGGACTGAACCAGCTCTCCCCCGTGAGCCGCATCGCCACCACGTCGGTCGTCAGCCAGTAGAGGTGGACGAGCTGCAACAGGAACAGGAACGCCGCGATGCCGATGTTGAGGGCGTAGTTGCGCTCGTACCAGGCGAAGAAGCGCGTGATGAATGGTCGCATCGCCGTCGGGCTCCCCAATCGAGCGTCGTTCGCGGCGAGACCGCGCGGGGACGGTCAACGGTGGCAATTCCGAGTTAGCAGGTCAAGAATGAGACTCATTCTCACGTTGACGCACCGATCATAGCACGCCCGCCGGTTCGCGCCAAGTGGGCCGCGCCCGGTCTGGCGGATCAGCAGCCGGTGACGCGGGCGGCGCCGTCCGGGTGCTTTGAGGTGCGTCCTAGGTGAACTTGGTCAGGGCGTGGGCGGCGAGCATGACGAGGAAGATCGCCAGGCCGAGGATGTCCGCGCCGAACCGCTGGCCAGGCAACGGGGCGGGCTGGGTTCCGCGGGTCGCCCCCGACCCGTCCAGGCCGCGGTCGAGCGCATGGCTGATTGATGGCGTAAGGGAGAGCGAGCGGCCCATCTTCCGGCAACCTCAACAATTCGAAAATTCGAACGAAATCCGACCATTCAAGTCAAGATTGTCAGGGCCGAGGCGCATCATGTCAAGCGGCGATCTGGGATGCCGGACTTCCATTCTCACCCGCGTGAAGCTTGGCCCCGGACAAGACCGGCCAACGGTGAGCGGTGCGTTGCGCTTGGCAACCCAAAACGTTTTTGACGTTAAATTCGCGCGTAATCCGCGTCACCATCAAGGAGACCGTATCGATGAGCAACGAGACCCAGCGGCCCCGTGAACGGGCGGCGGACGACGGGCCGGTGCGATTGAGCGTGTCCGTGTCACCCGCGCTGTACAACCGGCTCGATGAGATTGCGTATACCGCCCACATGACGAAGAGTGAAGTCCTGCGCCGCGCCTTCACGCTGTTTGATCTGGCGGTCCGAGCGGAACGACAAGGTGACAAGCTGTACATCAGCTCGACGCCCCCCGCTTCGTCCAGCCGCGAGATTACCGGCATCTTGTGACGTGAGTCATCCAGATGACCGGCCAGAGTCGAATGACGTGTCAGCGGCCAGTCGGGACACTAACCAGTCGACAGTTCGACTATGACATCTTCAACTTCACGTTGACGTCACGGGAGCATCCCGACGAGCGCACCGCGCGGTTGGCGGCGGCAAGAGCGGAGGATGAGCATCGCCGCCGCATTTTTTTGGGTAGTGTTCGCGGTCGTCATTCTCGCCGGCGCCGCCACCTTTGTTGTGATCCTCACCGGCCAGCCGACTGATGCCAATACCCAATCATGGGCGCGCGCGGTAGCGTCCGCCATCATCGGCGGTATCGTCGGCTACTTCAGCGGGAGTGCCGCCCGAGCCTCGACATAGCGCCAGAACAGTATCCTCACCGTCGTTGTCGCCGTTGCCACCTTGACTTTGCGGCCGTTGCGATCCGGTCCGCCGGTCGCTACGGTGGTGATGGG
>JACCYK010000197.1 GCA_013696525.1 Chloroflexia bacterium | reverse complement strand
GCCGCGGACCTGGGGGCCAGGCTGGCGAAGCGGCGGATCCCGATCAAGCCGGCCCTGCTCGATCAAAAAGTGGTGGCTGGACTGGGGAACATCTACGTCGACGAGGCCCTGCACCGCTCGAGATTGCACCCGTTGCGGCCGGCCAACTCCCTATCCGCGGATGAGCTGACGCGGCTGCACGAGGCGATTGGATGGTCCCTCGAGCGTGGGATCGAGCAAGGCGGGGCCAAGATCATCCATGGCCGCGCCTACCCCGTCGATGGCTTTCCCCGCGTCCATGGCCGCCAGCATGAGCCGTGCCTGACCTGCCGGGGCGCCATCATCAAGACGAGGGTCGGCGCTCGCGGCACCTACCTCTGCCCGGTTTGTCAGCCGGCGCCGCTCTCCTGATCCGGGATGGTTTCGGTGAGCGTGGTGACGAAGGCGCCGAGGGCCGGCCCGGCGTTGCCATGGAAGACGACGTCGGCAAGCTCGTCCAGGGGCGTGGACTCGCGATTGATGATCGCTACCGCCGCTCCCCGCTGCTTTGCCAGGAGGGGGAGGCTGGCGGCGGGATTGACGACCAACGAGCTGCCGACAATCAGGAGCAGGTCGGCGGCCTCGACCGCCGCGATCGCCGCTGCCCAGACCGGAGGCGAGAGCGGCTCGCCAAAGAGGATGGTCGCCGGCCGGAGCGTGCCGCCGCAGACGGCGCAGGCGGGAATGCCGTCGTTCGCCTCGAGCCAGCGTTGGATCTCCGCGCCCGTGGTCCGCGCCCCACAATCGACACAGACGATGGAATGGGTGGTCCCGTGCAGCTCGATGACGCGACCCGGGTCATTGCCGGCCTTCTGATGCAGGCCGTCAATGTTCTGGGTAATGATCTTCCGGAGGCGGCCAACTCCTTCCAGCGTGGCCAGGGCTCGGTGGCCGCTGTTGGGAACGGCATCGGCCATCACCGAGTAGCCCAGGCGGCGACGCGCCCAGTAGCCGCGGCGGGTCGCCGGGTCATTCGCGAATGCCTGAACGGTCAACGGGGTTTGCCGTTTCCAGACGCCGTTCGGTCCCCGATAGTCGGGGATCCCGGAGTCGGTGCTGATCCCGGCGCCGGTGAAGGCGACGATCCGCGGTCGCTCGCTGGCGAGATGGACTAACGCCGTGAGGGCGGGCTGATCGACAACCCCGGCGGACGAGCCGGAATCGGGTGCGCGTACTGGCGACACTCCCGCGGTTGGTTCCCTAGTCATGGATGATGGCTGCTCCTTTGCTCATCGCTGAAACGTGGTCCACGGATTGAATCGTGCCAGGTCGGCATTATTGTAACGTTGTGCGGAACACAATCGTAGCCGGCGGGGTGTCCGTACCCAATTGGCGCCGAATTCTTGTGTCCGTACGGTCACGGTGATAGCATACGCACATACCGGAGCTCGGCGGTCGCGGGCAACGCCGCTACCGCGCATTCGAGCGTCGTTCCCCCGCGACGAAAGGTACCTGGATAGCGGCTTCCGTTGCCAGGCGGAATCGTCTTGACCTAAACGGCGGGGGGCGGGGATGGTCATTTCCGAACCGGGGCTGATCTGCCTCGAGGCATCAGAGTATCGCGTCGTACGCGGCTTCGTGTCGCTGTGGTTTGGCGCGGACGACACGTTGTTCGGTGATCCCTACACACATCATCTCAGGCGACCGGTCGGGATCGGGGCGGGCCCCTGCGACCCGGACCAGCCAGTCTTGCCCGTTGCCGTCAGGAGTGAGCCGGCGATCGGCCTGGAGGATGGATTGAGCGACGAGACAAGCGAGCTCGACGCGGCGGAACCGTTGACGGCGCAAGAGCGACGGGCGCGGTCTGCCGCCCTGCGTGGCCTATTGCTCGGGCGTCAACGACGGTACGGGGCGGCGCAGGCGGCGTTCGCCGATGCGGCCCGGCTTGACGCCGGGCTGAGCCTGGAATCGATCCCCACCTTCTGGAACATGGAGCGTGGCGCCCATGAGGCCGCGGTTCGCGCCTACGAGGAAGCCGGACGCCGACACGATGCGTCGGTGCTCGCCTCGCGCTTGCGCACCACCTTCCGGCCTCGCTTGCTGACCTCCCGGCCCGCCTGACCGTCGACCGCGGGCTACCCTCCATTGGTCGTTTTGTTCTCGCGATCGCCGCGGCGGCGTCACCGGAAGTCTTGAGCTTCCGGAGAGATGAGAACGGCGATCGAGGCGGCATCCGCCGCGACGACCGGCCGCGAGGAGGGAAAACAGAGCGGCGCCCGCATGTGGTGCAGGGCGCCGCTCGTTTCCGCGATCGCTGCCGAGGGTTACCGGTCTGCCCGCGATCAGAGGCCGACTTAGGGTGAGGAGCTCCGAGGTGGCCACCGGTGCGCGACCTGATCGATCACGCGCCTTCGGCCAGCGAAGAGGACGATGAGGTTGTCAATGCCAGGCGACCGGCTAACGTCGCCCAAGGCGGCAATAGGCGCAACGGGCCCACACGGATCAAGGGCAACGAATCTCGTGTGTCGCGCGGTCCCGGACCGACCGTGTGCCAAGCTTGGCGCGGGTCGGGTCTGAACGATGTGGCAAGGACAGGGTTCTCACGTCGCCGTCCCGTCAAATCAACCAGATGGCGATAGCCTAGCACGCCCGGCGGAGGAATTCAACCGGACATCCGCATATCGCGATAGCTATGCCTTGGGCTAGGCCACCGAGCGCACGGTGTCACCCTTTTGCCGAATGGCGGCGGCAAGCGCATCGAGCTGGGCGGGATTGACCGCGTAATACTTCATGCCGCGCTTGGCCCGCACCGCGACCACGCCGGACCGTTCGAGTTGGGCGAGGTGGCGGGAGACGGCCGACTGGGCGATGCCGAGCCGGTTCACGATCTCCTGGGCATAGAGCTCACCCTCGGCCAAGAGATCGATGATCCGCAGCCGGGTCGGGTCGGCGAGAGCGCGCAACGGCTCGATCAGGTCGGCCGCTCCCAGGCGGCCGCCGGCGGCGAGCTCGACCGGCGGCGTCACGATGCCGGAGTTGACGCGATTGATCAGCCCGCGCGCATCGTAGAAGACGATCAGCGCGGGCGGGTAGTGGATATAGCTGATGAACGAGCCAATGTGGAGGGACGGGCAAAAGACGACACGCTCGGTGTCGGCCAGGAGGGCGATCAGCGGCCCCGGCGGCCGGCTGCCGGTGAGGTCGGCGAAGGCGAGGCCAAAGCCGCGATCGGCCGTGCCCGCGCCCAGCCGGGCCGCTTCGTCGAGGACCGGCAACGCCGCCGCGTACTCGTCACGATAGCCCCCCTCCCACAGCTCCTGAAAGAGGCGGATGGTGCATGCCTTGAGCCGCGCCGGATCGAGGAAGAGGGGGAGGAGGTCATCGGGGTACGCGGTCGTCAGTGCCGGCTCCAGGGCCCGGCGCCAGGAGGTCGCGTCGTCTTCCGCCAGGGCCAGCCGCGGCCGCCCGAGGTCATGGTGGACCCGGCGCAGGGCATGGGCCGCCATCGCCTGATACGCTACCGCCGGCTGCTGCTCCAGGAAGCTCATCAGGTCGTCGAACGTGGCGTCGAGCTGATCGGTCCGGAGTGGGTGGAACCGCATCACGGGTTCCTCGACGTAGTAGAGCAGGCGACCCGAGAAGCCGTGCAAGAGATCGATCGCCTCGCGCAGGTCGGGAGGCAGGGCGCGGCGGGTGGCGATCAGCCAGGGGTCGAGCTCGCTGCCGGGCACCGCCCGGTAGAGCAGGGAAAGGATGGATACCAGGTTCAGGGGGAGGGATACCGCCGTGGTGATCCGCAACGCGGGGGAGCCGGCAACGAGTTCGCCCATCGCGCTTCCTTTGTTCGCTGATCGGGACGTTCATCATACGATGATGAACATATCGTGATAGTATCACTTTTCAACCGCGAGTTGAAAGGGGAATCGCCCGGCGCCGGCGCGGCGCGCTTACCGTCCTGGTGGCCCGGGCGACAATCGGCGCTCGACCCGCGGGCCGCTGTTCGCCGGCGGCCCCGATATGGATAATGTCCGCGTCGCTGGCCATTGGCGTCGCGGCGTTGACTCGTCGCTGAACGGGCTCCTCGGTGGGGCATGAGGTCGCTGGTATGGGTGAGTCCGACGATCTTTGGTACAAGGATGCCATTTTTTACGAAGCGCCGGTCAAATCGTTCTTCGACGCGAATAACGATGGGATCGGCGATTTCCGCGGCATGACTGAAAAGTTGGATTACATCCGCGATCTTGGCGTCGATTGCATCTGGCTGCTGCCGATGTACCCTTCGCCCCAGCGCGACGACGGCTACGACATCGCCGACTTCCTCGGCATCAACCCCGACTTCGGGACGCTGAGCGACTTCCAAGACCTCCTCGACGCCGCGCACGAGCGCGGCCTGCGCGTCATCGCTGATCTCGTAATGAACCACACCTCGGATCAACACGAGTGGTTTCAGGAAGCCCGGCGCGACCCCGACTCGCCCAAGCGGCAGTATTACGTCTGGAGTGACGACACCACGCTCTACAGTGACGCCCGGATCATCTTTATCGATACCGAAGTCTCCAACTGGTCGTTCGATCCGTTGGCAAATCAGCACTACTGGCATCGCTTCTTTAGCCATCAGCCGGATCTGAACTTCGACAACCTGGAAGTCCAGGAGGAGATGCTCAAGATCGTCCGCTTCTGGCTTAATCTCGGGCTCGACGGCTTCCGCTGCGACGCGGTGCCGTACCTGATTGAGCGCGAGGGCACCCACTGCGAGAACCTGCCGGAGACCCACGACTTCCTGCGCCGGTTGCGCCAGGTCATCGACGAGGAGTTTCCCGGCAAGATCCTGCTGGCGGAGGCGAACCAGTGGCCGTCCGACGTCATGGCCTACTTCGGGACGCCGGAAGCGCCGGAATTTCACATGGCGTTTCAGTTTCCGCTCATGCCGCGCATGTTCATGGCGATGCGGCAGGAAACCCGGACCCCGATCGTCGAGATCATGGGGCAGATGCCGGAGGTCGACGTCAGCAACCAGTGGGCGATCTTCTTGCGCAACCATGACGAGCTGACGCTGGAGATGGTGACCGACGCCGAGCGCGACTACATGTACTACGAGTATGCCCGCGACCCCCGGATGCGGAGCAACCTCGGCATTCGGCGCCGCCTAGCGCCCTTGCTCGACAATGGACGGCGCCAGATCGAGATGATGGATTCGCTCTTGCTTTCGATGCCGGGGACGCCGGTCCTGTACTACGGGGACGAGATCGGGATGGGCGACAACGTCTTCCTCGGCGACCGCAACGGGGTGCGGACCCCGATGCAGTGGAGCTCCGATCGCAACAGCGGGTTTTCGCGGGCCGATTGGGCGCATCTCTACTCGCCCGTGATCATGGACCCGGTCTATGGCTACCAGGCGGTCAACGTGGAGGCGCAGGAGCGGATCCCGACCTCGCTGTTGCGCTGGACGCAGCGGCTGATCAAGGTTCGTAAGCGGTACAAGGCGTTTGGCCGCGGTTCGCTAGAATTCCTGCACCCGGAGAATCTCAAAGTCCTGCCCTACATCCGGCGCTACGAGGCGGAGACGATCCTCTGCATGGTCAACTTGTCCCGGTTCGTGCAGTACGTGGAGCTTGACCTCAGCGAGTTTGACGGCTGGCAGCCGGTCGAGATGATCGGCGAGAACCCCTTCCCCCACATCGGTGAGCTGCCGTATTTCGTCACCCTCGGGCCGCATGCCTTCTACTGGTTCCGGCTGGAGCCGCCGGTGGAGACCGCCGTTGTCGAATCGTAGCCCCGAGCCGGCGGCCATTACCCTGGATCGTGCCCTGGACACGGAGCTGGTGCGGGAGATCGTCCTGCAAGAGCTCGCGCGGCATGTCGACGACTATCTCTTTGCCCAACGATGGTTTGGTGATAAAGACCGGCCAATCATGGAGATTGTGCTGGGCGATGTCGCGGTCGAGTCGGTGGCGGGCGGCTGGTTCGTGCTCGCCACCGCCATCGTCGGGTTCGAAGACTTCTCCGAGGCGTCGGACTACCTCGTGCTGGCCGCCGTCGTCCCTGAGACCGGGACGTGGACCGACGATTCCCTGGTCCGGATCACCACGCCGGTTGCGGCCTGGCAAGTTGTCGATATTGCCGCCGCGCCCGGGTTTCCGGCCTGGTGGCTCAGCCGCTTTGCCGCCGAAGCGGAATTGGCGAGCGTGTGGGGCCGGTACCGGTGGCGGCGGCTGCCCGGTTTCGAGGCGGCGGCGCGGGAGGCCGGACCGGGCACGTTCGTCCTCGGCGGCATGGGCCAGAGCAACACGACGGTTCGCTACGGCGAGGCGATGTTCGGCAAGATCTTCCGGCGCTTGCGGGAGGGGATCAACCCCGACGAAGAGATCAGCCGGTTCCTAGCGGAGCGGACGACGTTCCGCCAGCTCCCGATGCCGTATGGCACCGCGACGTACCAGGCGGGCGGGGGCGGCATCTATCCGGTTGGCGTGTTGTTTAAGTTCATTCCCAGCGTGGGCGAGGGCTGGGGCTGGACCCAGGATTTCCTGGCAACCGTCCCCCTGGCGTCGTATGCCGCCGCGGCGCGGCGCCTCGGTGAGCGCACCGCCCAGCTCCACCTGGCGTTATCGTCGGTCGAGACCGAGCCGGACTTCGCCCCGGAGCCGGTGACCGAGGCCGATATCTCCTATTGGGAGCACACCACCGCCGCCGGCGTGCGGGCAATCTGTGAAGATTTGCGGGTTCGCCGGCGCGACCTCTCCCCGCGTATGCAATCGCTGGTGATGGCCATGCTCGACAACAAGGCCGAGCTGCTGGACCGGGTGGCGGGGTTCCGGGCGCTCACGGGGACGGTGAAGACCCGGGTCCATGGCGACTTTCATCTGGGCCAGCTCTTGCGAACCCCGGATGACGACTGGGTCCTGCTCGATTTCGAGGGCGAGCCAGCCCGCACGATCGAGCAGCGCCGGGCGAAGACGTCACCCATGAAAGACGTGGCCGACATGCTGCACTCGTTCACCTATGCTCGTGG
Organism: Chloroflexia bacterium; assembly: GCA_013696525.1. Classification (GTDB taxonomy): domain Bacteria; phylum Chloroflexota; class Chloroflexia; order Thermomicrobiales; family UBA6265; genus JACCYK01. Next base: position 476 of record JACCYK010000197.1, on the reverse strand, counting down.
GATGGCGGCGCGGTCGGCGGATGCGGACCACGCGCGCCTAGCGATGTGGGAGCGGGAAGCTCGCGCCGCGTTCCTGGCTGGCTATCGCGGCGAAGTGGCGACCTCGCCACTGGCACTGATCCCGGTCGGCGATGCCGAGATTGAGCGAGCCGTCGTGGCCTGGGCGCTGGCGAAGTCGCTCTACCAAGTTCGCTACGAGCTCGGCAATCGCCCCGACTGGCTCGATGTCTCGCTCACCCCCCTCGTCCCCAGGATGGAACAACCCAGCCGTTGATCGAGCCGGGCACGACCTGAACGTGTCCAGCGCCTCCCCAGCCCCCGCCGCGTGGGGACACCGTCGTGTCTCCCTGGCCAGGTGTTCCCGAGTTGACAGGAAGCGGGTGCCGGGCTTGGCGGTGAGGCGGGGCTCTGGCTGCTGTAATGAATCCACGCTCGATTGAGCGCTCGCTCCCGAATCGCTCGGGACGATGCAGAAC
>JACCYK010000631.1 GCA_013696525.1 Chloroflexia bacterium | reverse complement strand
GTCCCGATCGCGGTGCCGCCATCGGCGCTGAGATCGAGGTTGGTGGTGTTGCTGACCGAGCCGCCGTTAATAACCACGCCGCCCGAGGGGACGCATGGCGCATGTGGCTTGGGCGTGTTCGCGGCCGCTTCCGGCGTGATGACCATGACGCCCGCCAGCAACATGAGGCCGGCGGCGCCAGTTTGGAGCGCGGACTTCACCAGTGAGCCCATCGATGCCCCTTCCTTCCTCGGAGCCCCACTTGCGGGTGGGCTCCATCTGCGAGCGCGGGAGTGGCCGCTCGGCCCTATACGCGCGTGTTCCAATTGTCCAGTGGCAACCAACACCGGTGAGATCGCGCGATTGTTGTTCGCATCACGACCCCGATTGGGTGCCTGCCAGTCATTAGTACGCATGACAGGAACCGTCGGTTCCGCGAAATCACGGCAAATGCCGAAAAGATCGTACATCGCCCGTCCGGCTTGCCCGAAGCGTGGTTTTTGGGGTACAACCCGCCGCGTCGAGGCGGCACTCCCTCCGAGGGACAGAAAGGCATCGCATGCTTCGAACGGTCCAGGCGACGCGGTACGTGACGCCGCTCCGCGAGGGCGGCTCCCTGCCGGCGATCGTCGAGGCGGACGATCTCGGCCTCTACGTCGTGAAGTTCCGTGGCGCCGGCCAGGGAGCGAAGGCGCTGGTGGCGGAGGTGGTTGCCGGTCGGATCGGGCAGGCGCTCGGGTTGGCGGTGCCGGAGCTCGTCGTGGTCCAGGTTCCGGCCGCCCTGGGTCGCAACGAGCCCGATCCCGAAATCCAAGATCTGCTGGCCGCTAGCATCGGGCTGAATGCCGGATTGGACTTTCTGCCCGGCGCCTTCGCCTTTGCCGCCCCGGTCGATTCGGCGCTCGATCCGGCCTTGGCGGCGGACATCGTCTGGTTCGATGCCTACGTCAGCAACGTCGACCGGACGCCGCGCAATCCGAATCTCCTCCTTTGGCACCGCAAGCTCTGGCTCATCGACCACGGGGCGGCGCTCTATTTGCACCATAGCTGGACTGAACCGTTGGAGGTGGCGGCGGCTCGCTTTGCCGCGATCAAGGACCACATTTTGCTCCCGATCTCGGGATCGATTGTCGAGGCAGATGCGCGTTTGCACGAGCGCGTCACTCGCGAGGTCATCCGCGACATTGTCGCCGGGCTGCCGGACCTCTGGCTGGACGGGCAGCCCCCGTTTGTCACGCCAAGCGAGCACCGTGCCGCGTATGAAGCGTATCTCTGGCGCCGGTTGGAACTGCGAGCGGGGTTCGTGGAGGAGGCCGAGCATGCCCGGCGCGTCCGTCATGCCGGCTGATCCCTATGTCTACGCGGTGCTTCGGGTGGTGCCGAAGGTGGAGCGGGGTGAGTGCCTCAACATTGGGGTGGTGCTGTTCTGCCGGCCGCGGCGCTTTCTCGATGCCCGCTTCGAGCTGGACCGCGACCGGCTGCGGGCGTTCGCGCCGGACCTGGATCTCGACGGCGTGGCACGACAGGTTGGCATGATCTCAGGGGTAGTAGCCGGCACCGCCGCGGGTGACGCACTGGCCGAGCAGTCACAAGCCGAGCGATTCGGCTGGATGGTGTCACCGGCTAGTACCGTCGTGCAGCCGGGACCGGTCCACGCGGGCCTGACGAGCGATCCGGGTGCAACGTTGGCCCGGCTCTTTGAAGACTTGGTGCAACTTCCGGTCGCGGACGCGTAAGCGCGGCGCAACGGAGTCGACGAAAGGCGCGGTAGATTGCTCATGGCGAAGCTCGGGAATACATCCCCGAGCTGAAAACACCGACCATCCTGAAGGATGCTGACGGTTCTTTTCGCACAGCATTGAAGCCAAATTTGACCGTCAGTCGGCTTTCCGCCGGGTTCGTGAATTCAGCTCGGGGATGTAATCCCGAGCTTGATCGGCGACCTCCTACCGCAGATCGAACGGCAGGTTGGCCGGCAGGCGGCCTTTCTTTGCCATCTTGCCGACCTGGCCCATCATCTTCTGCATTTCGTTGAACTGCTTGAGGAGCTGGCGGACCTCGGCCTGGGTGCGGCCGCTGCCTTTGGCGATCCGCAGCGAGCGGCGCTTGCCGATCAGCTCCGGCCGGCGGCGCTCTTCCGGCGTCATCGAGAAGATGATCGCTTCAACGTGCTTGTAGTCGTCGTCCGAGATTTGGGCCTTGGCCTGCCGGAGCTGGCCGCCGAGGCCGGGGATCATGTCCAGGAGTTGGGTCAGCGGGCCCATCTGCTTGATCTTTTGCAACTGGTCGAGGAAGTCCTCGAGGTTGAACTGGCCCTTGAACATCCGTTGCTGGAGCTTTTCGGCCTCTTCGACCGAGGTCTGCTCTTGGGCCCGTTCGACCAGGGAGAGGACGTCGCCCATGCCCAGGATCCGGCTGGCCAGACGCTCCGGATAGAAGGGCTCCAGGGCGTCGAGCTTTTCGCCGGTGCCGATGAACTTGATCGGCACCCCGGTCACGGCCCGGATCGAGAGGGCGGCGCCGCCGCGGGCATCGCCATCCATCTTGGTCAGGATCAGCCCGGTGGCGCCGACCCGGTCGTGAAAGGTTTGGGCGACGCCGACCGCTTCCTGGCCGGTCATGGCGTCGGCCACGAGCAGGATCTCGGTCGGATTGACCCGCTCCCGGAAATTGACCAGCTCCTGCATCAGGCGCTCGTCGATCTGCAACCGGCCGGCGGTGTCGACGATGATCGGGTTGTAGCCACGCTCGACGGCGAACCGCACCGCGTTGCTCGCGATCTCGACCGGATCCTTGGCGGTTCCTTCTTCATAGACGGGGATGTTGACCTGCTTGCCGAGGGCTTGCAATTGGTTGATCGCGGCCGGCCGGTAGACATCGGCCGCGACCAGCAACGGATTGCGGCCCTCCTTGCGCAGATGGACCGCCAGCTTGCCGGCGTGCGTGGTCTTGCCCGAGCCTTGGAGGCCGACCAGCATCAGGATCTGGGGCGGTTGCTCCGGCCGGCGCAACGGCTCACGCTCGGTGCCTAGCACCTTGATTAACTCTTCGTTGGCGATGCCGATCACGGTCTGGGCCGGGCTCAGCGAGCGCAGCACGTCCTGCCCGATCGCCCGCTCGCGGACCGCGGCGACGAAGTCCTTGACGACCTTGAAGTTGACGTCCGCTTCCAGCAGCGCCCGGCGGACTTCGCGCATGGCTTCATCGACGTCCTGCTCGGTCAGCCGGCCCTTGCGGCCCAGCCGGCCAAAGGTCTCGTTGAGACGATCGGTCAAACTTTCAAACATGAGAGGAATCCTCAATTCTGGTGGGACCGGCGGTGGCCAACGCTACAGACCCTCGCCGACGCCAAAGAAGAGTGAATCGACGTAGGTTTCGGGCTTGAACTCGGC
>JACCYK010000629.1 GCA_013696525.1 Chloroflexia bacterium | reverse complement strand
CGAGCTGCCGGAACGGGTGCAATCCTTGACTTGGTCGCCAGCCATGGACGGTGCACCATCAGCGGCGAGCCAGCCTAGTACCAGCCTCGTCACGGCGGGAGCCGGTCCGCTACACGGCGGTCCAGCCGCCATCGACGGTCAGGGCGTGGCCGGTGATCATGCCGGCGCCGCGGCCGGCGAGGAAGACAACGGCGGCGGCGACATCTTCCGGCGTCGCCAGCCGGCCCAGGGGGATGCGCCGGTAGACATCCGCTTTGAACGCGGCGTCCTCGAACATCGGCCGCGTCAGCGGGGTCTCGACGAAGGTCGGGCAGACCGCGTTGACCCGGATCCCGACCTCCGCCCACTCAAAGGCGAGCACCCGTGACAAGTTGATGACCCCCGCCTTGCTGCTGCAATAGGCGGAGCGATTCGAGTAGCCGACCAGGCCCATCTGGCTCGCCATGTTGACAATGGCGCCGCCGGGCGGCGACTGGTCGCGCATCAGCTTGCCCACGGCCTGCGCCATGAAGAAGACGCCTTTGAGGTTGACATCGAGGACGCGGTCCCAAGCGTTCTCCGTCACGTCAAACGCCATCTGCGGCACATTTATGCCGGCGTTGTTGACCAGGACATCGATCCGGCCGTCAAACGCCTCAGTCGTGGCCCCGACGCAGTCGTTGATGCTCTCCAGGCTCGTCACATCAAGCGGCGTGACGACCGCCTCACCGCCATTGTTGACGATCATCCCCGCCGTGATCTCAGCGTTGTCGAGCCGGTCCGGTAGCTCGGTAATCACGATCCGGGCGCCCGCCTCGGCCAGGGCGATCGCCGATGCCTGGCCGATGCCGCTGCCGGCCCCGGTGACCAGGGCCACCGCTCCCACGAGTCCATCTCGCCGTTGCTCGGTCACCGTTCCTCGCTCCTTCCGCCCTCGTCGCCCATGGGTTTCGTGTCGCCTCCCCGGACCGGCCGGCACGATCCGGACGGCACCGCCACGCTAGCACACGGCCCGCAACGAGGCCACCGACATTGACCGGCGATGGCCGCTATGGTACGTTGCGCCCGCAACTCGAACTGGCGGCGAACCGGTCCAGCCCAACCCGACCGTGCCTGGCGCGATCGAAACGATCGCTGCCGCGAGCACACCAGGGCGATCCATGGGGGACCTTCCTAGCGGCCGCGATTCGGTTGCACCGGCGGCATGTGACGCCGGCGGTAAGCACGAAGCTCCAGCGACGGAGCGAGGAGAGAAACGATGGGTGAAGTAGCCAAGCGAGGGCCGTTGGCCGGCGTCGAGCTCGAGATGATCGGCGACACGTTGAAGAAAAGCTTCAAGCGTCGCCACGCGTTCAAGGGCAGCCTGGCCACCATCGGCGCCCTGGCGATGGCGACCGGTATCGGCCGCGGCGTCTCCCCGGCCCAGGCCGTGGCCTCCCTCGGCCTGCTGCCGGAGGATCTGCCTGAAGCGCGGTATCGAGCCGCCACCTCGGAGGTCCTTGCCGGCTCGACCTGGGTGGCGCACGGCATCGACACGGCGGCCTTCTTCGGCCGCCTGCTCGGGGTCGAAGTAACCTCGTTCGACGGTCAAAACAATACCGCCAAGCAGTTGCAGGATTTGCAGACGATCTCATCCCAGGACTATGACTTCGTCGCCGTCCACCCGTCGGCGAGCGACGCTTTGGTGGACGCCACGAACCAGATCATTGCCAACGGCACGCCGTTGATCGACATGGACACCCGGCTCATCCAAGACCTCGAGGAGTTCGCCGAGTACGGCCACCTCACGTACCTAGAGCCGGATAACATTTACATGGGCTCGACCGTGGCCAATGAACTGTTCATCGCCATGGGCGGCGAGGGCGAGGTCATCCACACCCAGGGCTCGTTGGGTCACACCGGGGCCCAGGGCCGGGCCGAAGGCTTCAACCTGACCCTCGAGCAATACCCGAACATCACCGTGGTCGACGAGACTCCCGGCAACTGGGAGATCGACACCGTCGCCTCGCTGTGGCAGGACCTGCTGCAACGCTTCCCGAATGTGAAGGGCGGCTTCTTCCACAGCGACGACATGGCACTCGCGGCCTCGAACGTGATCGAAGCTGCCGGCTTGCGCGAGCAAATTCACGTCGTCGGCGTCGACGGCTTAAAGAACGCCTCGGAAGCAATTCTAGAAGGCCGACTGCTGGCCTCGGTCATCAACCCGAGCGGCCGCATCCACGGCGGCGCCATCTGGGCCGGCTACCTGACCGTCTCCGGCACCGACATGGCCGAGGGCGGGGTGCCGAAGTTCATCCGCACCGATGGCGGCCCGATCACCCGCGACAACGCGGCCGGCTATATCTGGCTGCACGACAACATGCAGTACTAGGC
>JACCYK010000628.1 GCA_013696525.1 Chloroflexia bacterium | reverse complement strand
TGGTAGCCCAGGACGTCGCCCGTGCCCGAGACCACGAAGGCGACGTTGTGCAGCCCCGGCGGCGTCTCCCACTCCATGCCCAGGACGGCGGCGACGCCGCACGCCCCGGCCGCCGCCCGCACCGTCTCCAGCGCCTCCTCCTGCCGCCGCTGATCGGGTGCCGGCACCGGCCAGCCGAAGCCGCGCAGACCAGGCAGATAAGCCTCCGGGAAGCAGACGACGGCGACGTGTTGCGCCGCCGCCTCACGCAGCGCTCGCGTAACCCGCCGCACCCCGTCCTCGACCGACTCCGGCATTGGCAGCGTGGCCAACGCGACCCGAAAGCGCTCATCGGGCATCGTTCTTCCTCCACCGGGGACTTCCTGAACGCTCATTGCTGACCGCTAACATACCAGGTGCGGTCCCCGCCGCTCAAACGAGACGGCGGGCGGCCTCGCTGGCCGTGGAACGCGGCACGAATTGCCGAATCATGGCTCCGCGGGCCAATCCCCCGCCCCCGCCGCCGGTTCGGTACGGTACAATGCCGCGAATAGCGGGACGGGCGGGATTGCTCCCGGCGCTGGCGGCGATGGCCAGCCAGCGGCCCGGCGCGACTCGTCCGCCAGTTCCCCTGTCCAGATTGAGCACTCTCGGGCGCGCCAAGGCGGTCGTGGCCCGCGGTTGCACGAGAGGCAACGCATGGCATCAACCCAGAGCCGGAGCAAGAAACGGGGTAAGGCGGGCGTAGCCAGCGAGGGCGGCAGCCTTGGCTTCGATGACGCCGCCCTCGTCGACTTCTATCGAAGCATGGTCCAGATCCGGATGTTCGAGGATGCCGCCCAGCGCGGCTTCCGGACCGGCAAGATCGGCGGCTACCTCCACCTCTACAGCGGGCAGGAAGCGATCGCGATCGGCTTCCTCCACGAGTATCAGGCTGGCGACCGGATCATCACCGCCTATCGGGACCATGCCCACGCCATCCTGCTCGGCGCCTCGCCGCGGGAGGTGATGGCCGAGCTGTACGGCAAGGGCACCGGCCTGGTCAAGGGCAAGGGCGGCTCGATGCACCTGTTCGACGTCGAGAACGGCCTGATGGGCGGCTACGGCATCGTCGGCGGCCACATCCCGCTCGGCGTCGGCATGGCCTATGCCCAGCGCTATCAGCAGACGGAGGGGATCGTCCAGCTCTATCTCGGCGACGGCGCGATCCACAACGGCGCCTTCCACGAGGCGGCCAACCTGGCCGGGCTCTGGGGCCGGGATGGGATGAACCCTTGCCTGTTCATCCTCGAGAACAACAACTATGGGATGGGCACCAGCGTCGAGCGGGCGACCGCGATGACCGACCTGTCGGCCAAATTCGACTCCTACGGCATCGCCCACGAGGACGTCGACGGGATGGACCTGCTGGCGGTCCTGGCCTGCGCCAAGCGGGTAGTGGCTCAAGTCCGCGAGACGGGGCGCCCCTACGCCATCGAGGCGATCACCTATCGGCTCTCGCCCCACGGCGCGGCCGACTTCCTGGAACGCTATCGAACCAAGGACGAGATCAACGAGTGGCGCCAGCGTGACCCGATCGGGCTCCTGGAAGAACGGCTGCTGGAAGCCGGCGCCGCCAATGACGACCAACTGGCCGAGGTCCGGCAGGAGGCGCGGGCGGTGGTCGATGACGCGGTGAAATTTGCCGAGGAGAGCCCGGAGCCGGCCCTGGCCGAGCTGTACACCGATGTCTACGCCGGCGCCCCGGTGGATTGATCGCCCGCCAGCGAGCGGGCGACCACCGGCGACGTAAGGGAGAGCAGATGCCCGTTATTACCTACCGCGAGGCGTTGCGCTCGGCCATGGCCGACGAGATGAGCCGCGATGACGCGGTCGTCGTCATGGGCGAGGATATCGGCCTCTACGGCGGCACCCACCTCGTCACCGACGGCCTGCTGGATAAGTTTGGGCCGAAGCGGGTGATCGACACCCCGATCGCCGAGGGCGGCTTCACCGGCGCCGCGATCGGGATGGCAATGCTGGGGATGCGGCCCGTGGTCGAGATGATGACCTGGAACTTCTCGTTCCAGGCAGTCGATCAGATCGTCCAGAATGCCGCCAAGCTGCGCTACTTTTCCGGCGGCCAGGTCTCGGTGCCGCTGGTGTTGCGGGGGCCGAACGGCGGCGGGGTCCAGCTCTCGGCCCAGCATACGCACAGCCTGGAGGGCTTCTACGGCCACTTTCCCGGTCTGAAGGTCGTCTCCCCGGTGACGCCGCACGACGCCAAGGGGATGATGCTGACCGCCATCCGCGAGCCGGATCCGGTCATCTTCCTCGAGGCCGGCGCCCTCTACGGGACGAAGGGCGAGGTGCCGGAGGGAGACTTCACGGTCCCCTTTGGCAAAGCCCGGGTCGCCCGCGAGGGGGACGATGTGACGCTGATCGCCTATGGCCGGCAGGTGAATCTATTGCTGAACGTGGCGGAGAAGCTGGCCGGGGAAAAGATCTCGGCCGAGGTGATCGATCTGCGCTCGATCCGGCCGTTCGACACGGAGACCATCGTCGCCTCGGTGCGGAAGACGCACCGGGCGGTGGTGGTCCAGGAGCAATGGCGGTGGTTCAGCGTGGCGAGCGAGGTCGCCGCCATCATCCAGGAGCAAGCGTTCGACGATCTCGACGCGCCGGTAGTGCGGGTCAGCGGGGCGGAAGTACCGGCCCCGTATGCCCGCAACCTTGAGATCGCGGCCTTTCCCAGCGCCGCCGACGTGATCGAGGCCGTCCATCAGGTGACGTACCGCGCCAGCTAGCCGGCGAGCGAATAGAGCATAGGGGTAGAGCGATGGCGACGGTCATCATGCCGAAAATGGGCGACGCGATGGAGGAGGGCACCCTGCTCCGCTGGCTGAAGGAAGTGGGCCAGGAGGTCGCCGCCGGCGAGCCGTTGGCCGAGATCGAGACCGACAAGGTGACGATCGAGATCGAGGCGGCGGAAGCGGGCGTCCTCACCAAGACGCTGGTCAGCGAAGGGGACACGGTCCCGATCGGGAC
>JACCYK010000621.1 GCA_013696525.1 Chloroflexia bacterium | reverse complement strand
GGTTCGCATTGAAGTCGAAGGTTGCCGGCTCGTTCCGGAAGACGAAGTTATAGAACACCTGGTCGTCATCGAGCGCGCCGCCTCCGGCCGCCTCTGGCGAGGCATCTTGAGCGGCGGTCCGCAGCGCGGTCGCCCCGCCCCAGCTCGACGCCGCGGCCAGGCCGGTTACCGCCGCGCCCTGCACCAGACGGCGTCGATTAATACTCGCCTCACGAAGCTGTTCCTCGAGCCGGGCTCGGGTTTTCGCGTCGGGTGCTACCATTGTGTACTCCTTCACAAACTGAGACTGGACGAGCTAGCAATTCGCTCCAGCCCGCCGCTATCCGTTCCGCCGGCGCCATTGCCCGCGGACGCAAGACTGAAAATCCTGTACTGGCGCCTCCTTCGCGGTATCGGGCCATCACCCAGAACCGGTACATTAACGCTTCAAATTCGAGTTCGGCTAGTCGCTACCACGCACGTCGAGCGCGTCGCGCAACCCATCGCCGAGGAAGGTGAAGCCAAGCATGGTCAGACCGATGGCGAGCACGGGAAAGAGCAGCATGAAAGGATCGGTCATGATGAATCCGGGATGACTGGCATCCCCGACCATCTGGCCCCAGCTCGCTTGTGGCGGCAGGATGCCGACCCCGACAAAGCTGAGCGCGGCCTCGGTGAAGATCGCGGTCGGAATGCCAAAGGTAAGTGAGACGATGACCGGGGTTAAGCTGTTGGGCATCAAATGCCGGATGATAATGGAGCTGCCGCCGGCCCCTGCCACCTTCGAGGCATTGACGTACTCCTGCTCCCGCAACGCGAGAAACTGGCCTCGCACCAGCCGCGCCAATGTCACCCAACCAATGAGTCCGATGGCAATAAAGATGTTGACCAGGCCAGGACCAAAGATGTTCAGGAAGACCATCACCAGAAGGATTTGCGGCACCGCGTAGACGACATCGACCGACCGCATGATGAAGTTGTCGACCTTGCCGCCATAGTACCCGGCAAGGGCGCCGATCGGCAAGCCGATCGCCAGGATCAAAAGCTGCGAAAGCACGCCAACCACGAGGGAGACGCGAGCCCCATACACGAGGCGGCTAAAGATGTCCCGCCCGTTCTGATCCAACCCCATCGGCCAGAGCCAGGTCGGCGCCGTCCGCGCCAACCGGTAGTCGACGACTTCCGACTGCGCGTAGGGGGCGATCAGCGGGGCGAACACCGCGATCAGGGTAAAGACGGAAACCACGAAGAGCCCGGCCACCGCCATCTTGTTTTGGAGCAACCGGCGCCAAGCATCACCCCACAGGCTCCGTTGCCGGTGGGCGACCAGCTCCCCGCCGACCGCCAGCCCGCTCAGCCGTCGCGCGACTTCCGGGACATCGGTGATCGGGCCCACCGTGGGCGCGGGCACGCCGACGACGGTGCGATCGGCAACCCTGGCTTGCGACTCTGCCATGGTTAACAACCATCCTGACGACCGCGGTCGCCATCCCGATCGACTCGCTCAAACGACTGGCCCTGCCAATCGGTGATGTCGTTCACGCGAGTCCCTCCACCGGCCGCGCCGTGCAAAGCCGAGCCAACGTGCTCAATACCGAATGCGCGGATCGACCACGCCATACAAGAGGTCGACCGCAAGGTTCATAAATGCCAGGAACAATCCGTAGACCAGCACCACGGCGAGGATCATCGGCTGATCCTTCGCGACCATGCTTTCGACAAAGTACGGTCCCATGCCGGGCACGTTGAACACCTTCTCGACGAAGAACGAGCCGGTCCCGACGGCCGCGAAAATGGGACCGACCAGGGTGATCACGGGAATGAGCGCATTCTTCATCACATGCCGCATGATGACCAGTCGCTCACGTAGGCCCTTCGCCCGCGCCGTCCGCACGTAGTCGGAGCGAATGGACTCGATGACGCTGGAACGGGTGAACCGGGCAATGGTCGCCAATGGCGCCGCGCCGAGCGCGATGATCGGCAAGACCCAGTCAATCGGCTTCTCGAGGCCGCCGATGTTGAAGCCGAGGCTCACACCCCGGTTTGGTAACCAAACCACGAACAGCAAGATGAGCAGAAATCCCATCACGAAGTTCGGCAGGCTGTAAAACAGGATCGCGAGCGTGACCGAGATGTAGTCGAGAAGACCATTCTGGTTGACCGCCGCCAGCACCCCGAGCGTCATCCCGATCACCACCGCGAAGATCGTGGCGTAGGCGCCGAGCTTAAGTGAGATCGGAAACGTTCGCGACAGGATCGAGTTGACCGACTGCGGCCGGTAGGCGAACGACTCGCCAAAATCACCGCGGGCCGCATTCCAAATATAGATCCCCATCTGCTGAAGCAGCGGCTTATCGAGCCCATACTGACGCTCCAGCCGGGCGATCGTGTCGGCGCTGATCTGCTGGGCGCCGGCCGGGATCACGCCGGTTCCCGGCGTCAACCGGAGAATGATGAAGGTCAGGATGATGATCGATATCATGGTCGGCACGAACCAGAACAGCCGGTTCATCGAGTACCGTAGCATCGTCACTCCATCGCCGTCGTTGAGTTCGCTAGAGATTGGCCCGCGCGGCTTCCGTGGAATCTGAAACGTCCGCGGAAGCGCTTGCTAGTCCGGATCGTGGGCGTCCGCTCGACCGCGGTGTCGGCTGAGCCAACGTACTCGAAAATTCCGCGAGATGTGAGCGAACGCCCGTCCCGGGTCAAGCTGGCTGAATGCGGCGGACTCTAGCATCGGGACCGATTACTGTCAAGAAAATGACTGTAGCGCGCATGCACCGCTCGGCGTCAAGCCTCGTTGCGGCGCCCGATCAGAGGATGAAATTGCTCAAGTCTTCGTCCTCCGCGACCTCGCCGACCCGCTCGCCAACGAAGGCGCCGTCGATGGTGTAGGTCTCGCCTTTGTGGTCCGGTGCATCGAAGGAGATCTCCTCCAAGACCTTCTCGATGATCGTGTACAGGCGGCGGGCGCCAATGTCCTCCGTACGTGCGTTGACCACCGTCGCCAGGCGAGCCATCTCGCGTAGGCCGTCCTCATGAAACAACAACTCCAGACCTTCAGTCGCCAGCAGCGCCGTGTACTGCTTGGTCAGCGCGTTCTGTGGCTCGGTCAAGATGGCGTAGAGATCTTCCTCGGTCAAGCTGCTCAGCTCCACCCGGATCGGGAATCGCCCTTGGAGCTCGGGAATCAGGTCAGACGGTTTCGTATCGTGGAAGGAGCCAGCGGCCACGAACAGGATGTGATCGGTGCGCACCGGACCATACCGGGTCATCACCACCGACCCCTCGACGATCGGCAGCAGATCGCGCTGCACCCCTTCGCCCGAGACCGTGCCCCCGTAATCACCGTCGGTGCTGATCGTCTTGTCGATCTCATCGATGAACACGACCGCGGAGCCCTCGACCCGGTGCATCGCGGCTTCCACTACCGACTCGAAGTCGACCATCCGATCGGCCTCTTGCTGGGTCAGGATGCGCCGCGCTTCGCGCACCGAGACCCGCCGCCGGGCCGGCCGCGGCGGTTGCAGGTAGCCTTCGAGGAACTCGTGGACGGTGTCGTAGAGATCCTCAGGACTGAGGACGCCGAACTGGTCAACCGGCTCGTACTCCGAGAACTCGGACTCGATCTCGATCTCGACCGTCTCTTCTTCCAGGGCCTGCGTATTGAGCAGTTGCAACAGCCGGCGACGCTCGCGTTGGACCCGGCGCTGGGTCGCGGCTTCCTCGTTACGCCGGGTTTCGCCCTCATCAGCCCCGTTGCCTTCGGACCGCCGGCGGCCGTTTCGCGCCGGCTTCTGTTTGAGCGCTTGCTCGGTCAACAAATCGATCAACCGCTGGGTAGCGGCTCTCGTGGCCTCGTCCTTCACTTGCTCGAGCCGTTGCCCGTGCAGCATGTCGATAGCGACCTCGACCAGGTCGCGCACGATCGCTTCCACGTCGCGGCCGACGTACCCGACCTCGGTGAACTTCGTCGCCTCCACCTTGATAAACGGCGCATCGACGATCCGGGCCACCCGGCGCGCGATCTCCGTCTTACCAACCCCGGTCGGTCCGATCATCAAAATATTCTTTGGCACAACCTCGTGCCGCAGCTCGTCCGGCAGGAGTTGCCGCCGGTAGCGGTTGCGGAGCGCCACCGCCACCGCTCGTTTGGCGTCGGCCTGGCCGATGATGTATTTGTCGAGCTCAGCCACGATCTGGGCCGGGGTCATATCCTCGACCGTCGGCCGGTCGGCCTCGACGTCGTGCCCGGACCGGAGCGAGATCGGCGTCATCTTGACGCGAGGTGCTGCTTCAGCCATCGTGCTTAGCGCTCCTCTTCGTCACTCGCGTCCTCGCGGTCGCCACGATCGTCGTCATCGTCATCGCCTTCGCGATCCGGTGGCGGCACCGGTCCGTCGATCGGCAATTCGCCGTCGGCGGCATGGGCCGCCGCTTCGCTCACCGCTTCGCCCCGCGATACCGCCTCGATGGTGAGGCGATGGTTGGTGTAGATGCACAGGTCGGCCGTGATCGACATCGACGCTTCGACGATCGCCGGCGCGGAGAGGTCCGAGAAGGCAAGCAGCGCTTTCGCCGCCGCCGTCGCGTACGGCGCGCCGGACCCGATCGCGGCGATGCCGTCGTCTGGCTCGATCACATCGCCGTCGCCGGACAGGACCAGGACCGAGTCCGGGTCGCCAACGATGAGCTGCGCCTCGAGCCGGCGCAAGTAGCGATCGGTCCGCCATTCCTTCGCCAGCTCCACCGAGGCCCGGCGCAGATTGCCGTCCCATGACTTGAGCTGAGCCTCGAACTTCGTGAACAGGGTCAGGGCATCGGCCACGGCGCCGGCAAAGCCAGCCAGCACCTGGCCGTCGTAGAGCGTTCTAATTTTGCGAGCGCCGTGCTTCAGCACGACCTCGCCATACGTCACTTGACCGTCGCCAGCCAGCGCGATCGTGTCGCCGCGGCGGACGCCCAAGATCGTCGTCGCCCGGAGGCGACGCTCGGGCTCAGAAGTTGCTGATGGATACACGGATCGAAGGGGTCCGAATCACGATGGCCAACCGAATCTCACCAAGCTGGCACGCAAACTGGGCGCGGCGGATCGCCGCCCGTGAATTGTACCGCACGCGGTCACGAGTGAGACGCCCGCCGTCGCCCGGCCTGAAGTTTGGACGCTATGCCGACTTGGCCATGCTCGTGCCTTCTTGGCCACACGCCGGACACTTCAAGTCGCCGCGCCGGTTCGCCTCGACCATGTATGGCGAGGCACAACGCGGGCAGGCGACCGCGACCGGTTTGTTCCAGGAGACAAAATCACAGGCCGGATACCGCTCGCAGCCGAAGAAGGCGCGGCCCTTCTTCGAGCGACGCTCCACCACCTCGCCCTGATGGCAGGTGGGGCATTCGACCCCGATCCGTTGCAACAGCGGCTTCGAGTTTCGGCACTCCGGGAAGCCGCTACAGGCCAGGAACTTGCCGTAGCGGCCAAGTTTGATCACCATCGGCCGGCCACATTTTTCGCAGACTTCGTCCGAGGGCTCGTCTTTGATCCGAACCCGTTCCATGGTCCGCTCGGCCTCCGCCAGCGTGGCGGTAAAGGGCGTGTAGAACTCGCGCATCGTCGGCACCCATTGGCGCTCCCCGGTCGCGATCTCGTCCAGCTCTTCCTCCAGCTTTGAGGTGAAGCCGACATCGAACAGGGTCGGAAAATGCTCGGTCAGGAGATCGCTCACAATTGAGCCTAGCTCCGTTGGCGCCAGCTTTTTCTCTTCAACCGCGACGTAGGCGCGGGCCTGCAAGGTCGCGATCGTGGGAGCATAGGTGCTCGGCCGTCCGATCCCCTGCTCCTCGAGCGCCTTGACGAGGGCCGCTTCGGTGAATCGCGGCGGCGGCTGCGTGAAGTGCTGCTCCGGTAGGAGCTTCAGCAGGTCGAGATCTTCCGCCGCCTCGAGCGGCGGCAAGGCGCCCTTCTCGAGCTCGTCGACATCGTCGCCCTCGTCGCGCCCCTCTTGATACACGGCCATGAAGCCTTTGAACCTCACCACCGAGCCGGTCGCGCGGAACTGGAACGGCGCCTTGGCCGGGTCGACAATTCGGTCCGGTTGGCCGGCGCCGATGTCGACCGCGGTCTGATCGAGGATCGCTGGCCGCATTTGCGAGGCGAGAAACCGTTGCCAGATCAACTGGTAGAGCTTGAACTGCTGTGGTGAGAGAAAGGACTTGACACTGGCGGGGTCGCGCCGCGGCGCCGTCGGGCGCACCGCCTCGTGCGCCTCTTGGGCGCCTTTCGACTTCCGGGCGTAGAGCGGCGGCCGGTCCGGCACGTATTCCGGTCCGTACCGGACGCTGATCACGGCCCGCGCCGCCTGTTGCGCCACCGCCGCGATGGTGGTTGAATCGGTTCGCATGTAGGTGATCAAACCCTCGGTGCCGTCGGCTCCGAGATCGACTCCTTCGTAGAGCTCCTGGGCAATCTGCATGGTGCGGCGCACGCCGTAGCCAAGCTTGCGCGAGGCTTCCTGTTGCAACGTGCTCGTCGTAAAGGGCGCCGCCGGGCGGCGCTGCCCTTCCTTCTTGGTGACCGCCGCCACGCGATACCGCGCGCCCTCGAGGCCGTCGACGATTGCTTGCGCTTCCCAGCCCTGGGTCAGCTCGGCCTTTTTGCCGTCGACCCGGTTCAACATCGCCCGGAACGTATCCTGCTTCCGCGGCGGCTTGCCGGTTTGCTTGCTCAGCTCGGCTTCCAGCGTCCAGTATTCGCGTGGCACGAACGCTTGAATCTCACGCTCACGCTCGACCACGATCCGGAGCGCCGCGCTCTGCACGCGGCCGGCCGAGAGGCCCCGCTTCACCTTCTTCCAGAGCAAGGGGCTCACCCCATAGCCGACCAGCCGATCAAGCACGCGGCGCGCCTGCTGCGCATCGACCAGGTTGGCGTCAATGTCGCGGGGATGGGCGATCGCTTCGTTGACGGCCTCCGGCGTGATCTCGTGGAAGACGACCCGGTGCAGTGGTTTCTCGGTCGCTCCGGTCGCCTGGGCCAGGTGCCAAGCGATCGCTTCGCCCTCGCGGTCGGGGTCGGTCGCCAGGTAGATTTCACCGGCCCGTTGGACGCTTTCCTTGAGGTCTTTGACGATCTTTGTCTTGTCCCGCGGGACGAGATACGTTGGTGTGAAATCGTCATCGACATTGACGCCGAGCGAGCTTTTGGGCAGATCCCGGACATGCCCCATCGACGCCTTAACGATGTAGTTACGACCGAGGTATTTTTCGATGGTGCGCGCCTTGGCCGGCGACTCGACGATCACCAGCTTGTCGTTCGCCGTCACCTTGGACGGCGAACGAGTCGTCGGCTTGCGGCGACTGGCGGCCGGCTTCTTGGCGCTCGGAGTCGTTGTTGCGGGCATCTTGGTTGTTTTGATCCTCATCTACCCGATAGACGGGCGTGTCAACGCGAATGGAACGGACACCTTCTCAAACATGGGAAGGAAGCGATCGGGAGATGCGGGGTGTCCGTTCTCAGATGTAAAACGATAGCGATCCGCGTGCCGCCTGTCAAGCTTTTGGATTCGAATCGCTTGCTAACCCCGCGTGTAATGCTGTGCCCCCGTGTTGCGGACCAATCCTTTCAACTCCATGGTCAACAACAGTCCGCTCACTTCGCCGATAGGCAAGTTCAGGGCCGCCGCCAGGTCGTCGATGTGCTGGCCGTCCCCGGTCAGGAGGGCGTGCAGCCGGCGCTCGGGCTCGGACTCGAACGGTAGTGGCTGCTGAACGGCGGTGCGTTGCTGGCTACCCAACAGCTTGAGATCCTCAAGGATGTCTTCGGCGCTCGTGACGAGCCGCGCTCCGTCGCGCAAGAGACGCAAACCGCCCGCTCCGGATGCCGAGAGGATGCTACCCGGCACCACGAATACCTCCCAGCTCTGGTCGGCGGCAAAGTCGGCCGTAATCAGGGCGCCGCTTCTCACGGGCGCCTCGGCGATGACCACGCCAAGCGAGAGTCCAGAGATAATCCGGTTCCGGGCCGGGAAATTCGGGCCGTCCGGTTTCCGGCCCGGAGGATAATCGGAGAGGACCGCGCCGTTGGCGATGATTTCCTCCGCCAGGTTGTGATGCTCCGGCGGGTAGATCACGTCCGGACCAGACCCGAGCACCGCGATCGTCCGGCCGCCGGCCCGCAACGCGGCCTGGTGCGCGACCGCATCGACCCCGCGGGCCAGACCCGAGACGATGGTGATCCCCGCCGCGGCCAGATCGGTTGCCAACCGGTTCGTCACCTCCCGGCCATAGCCGGTAGCCCGGCGGGTGCCCACGATCGCCACCGCGACCGCATCCCGCTCCAGCAGGTTCCCGCGGACATAGAGCACCGGCGGCGGCGCCGAGATCTCGGCCAGCAATCGTGGGTAGAC